>CAZPTG010000010.1:0-20615 GCA_964589355.1 uncultured Spirochaetaceae bacterium | reverse complement strand
AGGACTGTTTTCGATGACAGAAGCTAAAGTCGGAGTGGCTCCCTCAATTTCTCCAAGGAGAAGAAGGGAGCTTTTTAATTTTTTGGATAAATTGGGAGTTGAAATTAAAGATTTAAATTTATTAAATCTTGCTTTTACTCATAGATCTTATGCTCACGAATGCCCTATTGTAACAGATAATAATGAAAGATTAGAATTCCTAGGTGATTCAATTTTAGGCTTATCTGTTAGTAATTGGCTATTTGTGAACTTACCTGCTAAACATGAAGGCGATTTTTCAAGAATAAAAAGTGCTGTTGTTAGTGAAGATTCTTTATATCAAGTAGCACAAAAACTTTCTCTTGGCGATGTTGTTTTAGTTGGTAAAGGTGAAGGCCATTCCGGTGGCAGAAAAAAGAAAGCAATTCTTTCTGATTGTATGGAAGCTATTTTTGGCTGTGTTTATGTAGATCAAGGATTTGAAGCTGCTAAAGAATTAATTGAAAAATTAATGGTTCCTCAAATTTATGCATTTTTAGATCATAAAATTGTTAGAGATTATAAAACAGCTATCCAAGAATTTTGTCAAAAATCTTGGAAAAAAGTACCTATATACGTTTTAGAGAGAACTGAAGGACCTGATCATAGTAGAACTTTCTTTGTGAGTGTAAATCTTAATGGGAAAGTTTTTGGGCCTGCTGCTGGAAAAAATAAAAAAACTGCACAGCAAGCCGCTGCAAAAATGGCTTATAAAGCTTTAATAGAAAAAGAAGTTGATTAATATATACTTTTGTAATAACTAATAGCAATTTCTAATAATTTATCCCTCTTATTTAAATTTGGATCATCTAAAACAGCGTTTAAAAGATAATTCAATATTTGAGAAAAAAGAGGGCCTTTTTTTATCCCTAAATTTATTAAATCTTTACCATTTATTTCTAAATCTTTAACACTTAAGGCTTCGTTTTTAGCTTTTATTTCTTCTATTCTCTCATCTAATTCTCTAACGCTTTCCCAACTAGCTTTATTGGAAATAGCTTTTTTATCACACATTCGCAGCATAAAAAGCTCATCGATATTTTCATAGCCAATTCTGTTGATAAATCTCTTTATTGCTCCATCACTCCAAGTATAATTATAATTAAACATATGATTGCGAACTAAATTACATACTTTATTTATTCTTTGATTAGAAGCTTTAAGTCTAGTTAAAATATCTTTAGTTATTTTTTCGCCAATTATTTCATGGTTATAAAAAGAGTATGATACTTTTGTATACATTGACATTCTATTTGAATCTTCTTTTTGTGTTTCGGCTTTTCCAATATCATGAAAAAGTGCTGCAAGTCTAACATTAAGAGGATAATTATAATCTGCTGAAGCTTGAGTACATAGTAAAGTATGCTCAAATGCATCTAATTTATGATATCCTCCTTGTTTTAGACCTTTTAGTTTCATTAATTCAGGTAATATTATTTCTAATACATTGCTTTGCTCAAGGAGTCTTAACCCCTCTAAAGGTGATTTACCATTTAACAATTTAAATAGTTCATCTTTAATTCTTTCTTTACTTACATTTTTTATTTTATTATGTTTTATTTTCATAGCATTTTGAGTTTCTTTATCTACTACAAAATTAAGTTTTGAGGCAAAGCGACATGCTCTCATTATTCTAAGCCCATCTTCTTCAAATCTCTCTTGAGCATCCCCTATAGCTTTAATTGTTTTGTTTTTTAAATCATGAATTCCATTATGATTATCAGTAATTTTCCCTGTTGTAGCATCTGCTGCTAAGGCATTAATGCTAAAATCTCTTCTTTTTAAATCTTCATCAAGAGATCTTATAAATTCAACTTTATCAGGTCTTCTACCATCTCTATAATCAAATTCACTTCTAAATGTTGTAACTTCAAAGCTGTTATTTTTAAATAGCACAGTTACAGTCCCATGCTTAATGCCTGTTGGAATTGTGGTTTTAAATATTGATATTACATCTTCTGGTTTTGCATCTGTTGCAAAATCATAATCTTCATTTTTTATCCTTAGAATAAAATCTCTAACTGCTCCACCAACTATGTACAATTTGAAGCCATTTTGATTGAAAATGGTTGCAAATTCTTTAATTGTATTATTAATAGGTAACTGTTTCATAAGTTAAAACTAACCTTCCTTTTTATAGACGTCAAGCTATTTAATTTCTAGCAATGTTGGTTGTCATTATTTTAAATTTAGCTTAGAATAGCATAAAATAAGTTTTCATTTCTAGGAGTTGAAATGTTTGATCCAATAGATACAAAAATAGACTTCCCAAAAGTAGAAGAACAAGTACTTTCTTTTTGGGAAAAGGAAGAGGTTTTTAAAAAATCCATCGAACAACGACCTGAAGATAATCAGTATGTTTTTTATGATGGTCCTCCTTTTGCAACTGGTTTACCACACTTTGGACATTTAGTTCCAGGTACAGTAAAAGATGTTATACCAAGATATCATGCTATGAAAGGTCAAAGAGTTTTAAGAACTTTTGGCTGGGATTGTCACGGTCTTCCGGTTGAATATGAAATGGAGAAAAATCTAGGTATTAGTGGCCATAGTGCAATTGAAAAATATGGTGTTGCTAAATTTAATGAAGATTGTCGTTCAATTGTATTAAGATTTACTAGTCAATGGAAAAAAACAATTACTAGAATGGGCCGTTGGGTTGATTTTGATAATGGTTATAGGACAATGGATAAAGATTACATGGAATCAATTTGGTGGGTATTTAAATCCTTATATGAAAAGGGTTTAATATATCAAGGGTATAATATATTACCTTATAGCCCAAAATTAGCATGTCCTTTGTCTAACTTTGAAGTTAATCTTGGTGGTTATCGAGATGTAGTAGATCAAGCTATTACTGTTCGATTTTTAATTGATGGTACAAGTGATACATATTTCCTTGCTTGGACTACAACACCATGGACTCTTCCATCAAACTTAGCTTTAGCTTTAGGTCCAGATATTGATTATGTTAAAGTTAAAGATGGTGATGAATATTATATTTTAGGAAAAGATAGATTATCTCATTATTATAAAAATGAAGAAGATTATGAAATTGTTGAAGAGTATAAAGGTAGTGATTTAGTAGGACTAAGATATACCCCATTATTCCCTTATTTTGCTGATTTAAAAGAGCAAGGCGCTTTTGTAACTGTAGCTGGTGATTATGTTACAACTGATGATGGTTGTGGTATTGTTCATACTGCTAGTGGTTTTGGTGAAGATGACTATCTTGTATTAAAAGATACAGGAATTCCTGTTGTTTGCCCAATAAATGATGAGTGTGAATTTAATGAAGAAGTATCAGATTTTAAAGGAAGATTTGTAAAAGATACAGATAAAGATATTATTAAATGGTTGAAAGATAAAAACTTATTAATTAAGAGAGAAAATTATCTTCACTCATATCCTTTCTGTTATAGAACTGATATGCCTTTGATTTATAGAGCAATGACTTGTTGGTTTGTTGATGTTCAAAAAATTAAATCAACTATGCTAGAAAGTAATGAAAAAATTACTTGGGTACCTTCTCATTTAAAACATGGTCGTTTTGGTAAGTGGTTAGAAGGTGCAAAAGATTGGGCAATTTCAAGAAATAGATTCTGGGGAAATCCAATTCCTGTTTGGAAATGTGATAATTCAGACTATATTGAAGTAATTGGATCTGTTGATGAGCTTGAAGAAAAAAGTGGTGTCAAAGTAGATGATTTACACAAACATTATGTTGATGAATTAACATGGCCAAGTCCTGATGGTAAAGGAACTATGAGACGTATCTCTGATGTATTAGACTGTTGGTTTGAATCAGGATCAATGCCTTATGCTCAACACCATTATCCATTTGAAAATAAAGAACATGTAGATAAGAATTTCCCTGCTGATTTCATTTGCGAAGGTTTAGATCAAACTAGAGGTTGGTTTTATACATTAACTATAATAGCTTCTGGGTTATTTGAATCTCCTGCTTTTACAAATTGTATTACAAATGGAATTGTTCTTACCAAAGAAGGTAAGAAAATGAGTAAACGTGATAAAAACTATACTGATCCTAATGATGTTATTAATCAATATGGGGCAGATGCATTACGTTTTGCTTTGATGAATAGTACAGTTGTTAAAGCTGATGATTTTAAATTTAGTAATGATAGCGTTAAAGATGTAATTAAGACTTTCTTATTACCAGTATATAATGCTTATTCATTCTTTATTACATATGCAAATATTGATGAATATGAACCATCATCAACTCCTTTTGAAGATTTAGAAAATCCTCTTGATAAATGGATAATATCAACTACTCAAGGTTTAATTAAAGATGTAAGTGAATCTTTAGATGCATATGATATTCAAAAAGCAGCTAGTGCTATGGTTAGTTTTATTGATGATTTAAATAACTGGTATATTAGAAGAAGTAGAAGAAGATTCTGGAGAAGTGAAAACGATAATGATAAAAAAATGGCTTATGATACATTATATAATGTATTATTAAATGTAGTCAAAATCGCAGCTCCTTTAATTCCATTCTTAACTGAGTCAATTTATAATAATTTAAGAAATGATGATATGCCAATATCTGTTCATTTATGTGACTTCCCTGTATATAATGAAGATCAAAGAGATTTAGCTTTAGAAAAACAAATGGGTTTAACAATGAAAGCTATTAATATGGGAAGATCTTTAAGAAGTGCGCATAGTTTGAAAACTCGTCAACCTTTATCAAAAGTTTATTTAGTTGATAGAAGTGAAGAAGATAGAAATATTTTATTATCAATGACAGGTATCATTGCTGAAGAATTAAATGTTAAAGAAGTTATTATTCAAAGTGATGAATCTTCTTTAGTTGAATATAGTGCTAAAGCTAACTTTAAGGTTTTAGGCAAACAACTTGGGCCTAATATGAAAGAAGTTGCTGCAATTATTATGAAATTTAGTTCTCAAGAAATAGCTTCAATATTGGATGGAGAATTAAAAGAAGTATCATATTCAAAAGGAAGTATTTCATTAAGTGATAATGATATTATTGTACAGAGAAGTGAAAGAGCTAATCTAAAAGTAATTAATGAAAATGAATTGACAATTGGTTTTGATACTGAATTGACTCAAGAGTTAATTAATGAAGGGATTGCAAGAGATATAGTAAGAGCAATTCAAACATTAAGAAAAGATAGAAATTTTGATGTAAGTGATCATATTAAAATTTCATATGATGGGGACTCTAATATTGATAAAGTCTTTAGTGAGTATAAAAATTATATTTTAAAAGAAACTTTATGTGATAAATTAGATAAAGAAAGTTTACCTGTTGAAGCTTTTGATGTTGGAAATAGTTCAATTAAATTAGATATTTCAAAAATATAGAATAAAAGAAAAGGACTTTTTATGAAAAAATTTAAATTATTTGGTTTTTTAATAGTATTAACTACAGTATTAGTAAGTTGTACAACTACAAAATATTTAAGTCCTGAATCTGAAGTTGTACCCCTTCAAAGTTTAGTTGATGAAGGGGATACAATTTTGTTAATTGATGCTCAAAAAGAAAGAGAGTTAATTACATCCCTATTAGGTGAAGATATTGGCTCTAGAGCTAAGGAAATCACTATAGAAATTATTCCTAAATCGGACGACTATCCATTAGAATCATTTGATTATAATGCTGTTGTTGAAGGTGATTTTCCTTATTTTTTGACTAATTTTACTTTAAATCATTTTACAGATTATGAAAAAGTTTTAGAAGATTCAAAATCATATTATAGAAATGAAAATACTGAAATAGGTGTTATGCATAAGAATATGGTAGGAGCAAGTAATAAATCCTACTTAGATTTATTGGATAAAGTTGATTCTAAAGTTAAGAAGGTAGATACATTAACAGCTATTGAGATGTATGATTCAAATTTATCTTTATATACTAAGAAGCCAAAAACATTATTTGATTTTGGTATTGGATTAAATAAAGCTATGATTTCCCATTTTGACTCACTTTTATTATTAATAAATGAAAATGATGAAAATGAAATGTTATTAACAGCAACCTTTGAAGTAGATACGGAAACTAATGCTAAAACACTTGATAGAATGATAAAATCAGGATATACCGGTAAATTAAAAAAAGCTGGTGAAAAACTAGATTTTGCTTCATTAAGGTTAATGTTTATCAGAGATGGTAATATTGTTAATATTCTTGACATGCCATTAAGTGATGAACAAGTTGATTTATTAAAAGAAAAAATTAATTCAAGTAATGTAGGGTTATAGAAATGGCAAAATATAATTTTTATTGTAAAAATTGTAATTCTGAATTTTTAATAGAACAATCTATAAAGGATAGTTTACCTAAAGATTGTCCAAAGTGTCATACAAAAAATTCTATTTCACAAAGATTTAGTGCAACAACAGTTTTGTTTAAATCAAAAGGATTTTATTGTACTGATACAAAAAATAATTAAGTAGTGGAGATTTATTATGGATACATATGAAGTAGCTGTTGAAAAAAGTAAAAGAATTGAAACAGCAATACATCAAAATCCAAAAAAACATAAAGTATTAACTGGTGATAGGCCTACAGGAAGATTACACTTGGGGCATTATTTTGGGACTTTACAAAATAGAGTAAATTTAGCTAATTTAGGTGTTCCAACTTATATTGTAATTGCAGATTATCAAGTGTTAACAGATCATGATTCTTATCAAGAAATATCAGAGAATATAAAACAATTAACAATGGATTATATATCAGCTGGGTTAGATCCATCTAAAGATGTAATTATTTTTCCTCATAGCTATATTCCAGAATTGAATCAATTAATGTTACCTTTTTTAACATTGGTTAGTAACTCTGAATTAAGTAGAAATCCAACAGTAAAAGAAGAAATACAAGCTGCAGGATTAAAAAACGTTAATGCAGGTATGTATACTTATCCTATACATCAAGCTTGTGATATTTTGTTTTGTAAAGGTGATGTTATTCCAGTTGGTAAAGATCAATTGCCTCACATTGAGATGACAAGGACTATTGCAAGAAGATTTAATGAAAGGTTTTCGAAGAAAAAACCAGTTTTTCCTGAACCCGTAGGTTTATTAAGTAAAACTCCTCATGTAGCAGGTCTTGATGGTGATCAAAAAATGAGTAAAAGTAGAAATAATGCCATTTTTATTTCCTCAAGTGAAGATGAAACAGCAAAACTTATTAAAAAAGCAAAAACTGATTCACAAAGATTTATAACTTATGATCCTGAAAATAGGGTTGAAGTTTCTAATTTACTTTCATTGATATCATTATGTAGCGGTGAAGATCCTAATTCAATTGCTGAGAGAATTGGCGATGGTGGTGGTGGATTGCTAAAGAAAACTTTAACAGAAGCTGTTAATGAGCATTTTAGACCAATAAGAGAAAAAAGAGCTGAACTTGAAAAAGATCCTGAATATATTAGAAAAGTTCTTCTTGATGGTGTTGAGAGAGCTAGAAATGAAGCTCAAAAAACATTAAATGAAGTTCGTGATGTAATGAATATGGTAATATAAAAAAAATAATTATATATTATTTGGGGAGATTTATTTCTTCCCAAATTTTTTTATTATAAATATATAATATGCTAGATATTTCTAAATTGGTTTTATCTAATAAATTTAAACCTTTTAGCGCAGAAGATATTTTATGCTTTTCTTTTAATAAAAACAAACTGTTTTCATATAAGTTTGATTTTATTAATGTATTGTTTATATCAAATACTGATATTAAATATTTATTAAAATTGTATCGTTCTTCATATAAATAAGGGTAAATATTAAATAAATTTAAATAGGTTTTAATACAACCATTGATGTTATTTAACTCTTTATAAACATTGATTTTTAATTTATAATTTTCAATATTATTAAAATCATTTTCTATAGATTCATTTATGCTTGATAAAGCTTGATTATATTGCTCTAATTCTATTAAAACAATTGCTTTATTATATAAAGCTTTTTGATTAGTATCATCAATTTCTAAAATTTTGTCGTAAGTAATTATTGCATCATTAAAATTTGAAGATGAAGCAAATTCATTTGCTTGATTTAATAAAGTTTCAATTTTGTATGAAGATAAGTTAAAGCTTGTACAAGAGACAAAAGAGAAAAAACATATAAAAAAAATGCTAATCTCTTTAAAAAAAAGTTTTCTTTGTCTCTTGTAATTCATTATTATTTGCCTAAAACGGTTTGTTCAATTTCACGAACTTGATCTCTATATAAATTAGTAATATTAGCACCATAATCAGCAATTAACTGGATCATATTTCGAGGTTGCTCCCCATCTTCACCATTTAATCTATCTCCAGCATCACCTAGACCTGGCAATATATAAGCTGCTTCATTTAATATAGGATCCATCCATAGAGTATGTACCTCAACATCAGGAATAGCTCTACAAATTCTTATAGCGCCTTTAAATGCACTTACAACATTGATAAATTTAATTGATTTTGGTTTAATTCCTTCATCTTTTAAATATCTAACAATAGTTACTAAAGACCCTCCAGTAGCATTCATAGGATCTGCAAATATTAAATCTTTTCCATTAAGTTCTTCTAAATTAAAGAAACTTTTATCTAAGTCTAGAATATAGTCCATATTACTTTCTTTTTTTGTTTCATCTCTTTTAATTTTAAAAAGGGCAAATGGGGTAATAAAATCATTTGAACTATAATCTTGAATTTCTTTACTCATAATCATTGAAGGTAATAATGCACCACGTAACATAACACACATTATTGAATTTTCAACAGTAGGGTCTATATTAGGTATTTTATGTGCTGCAAAATTTTTTACAGGAATTGTTACAGGTGTTTCTGTAATTAAAGATCTTTTGTTTGGAAGTGCTGCATCACAATATACATGAGCAAACATCATCTCATAAGCTCTTTGAATGTAATAAAGAAATTCTTCATGGCTTGTAGAGGGTTGTCTTAATTTTGCTATTAAACGAGAAGCTTGTCCATGTTGTTCTTTTGGTGTTTCAAATGAATATACATGAATATTAGGTTCTTTTGAGCAAAATTCTTTTAAATATGCACCAATTTGAGAAGCAGAAGCTACTAAATTTGAATTAGCTTTTGTTATCTCTGCTTCATCCGTTGATTTATCAATTATTGCACAGTTTTCTAAAGATGTATCATACATTTTCCTAACAGTTTCTATTGCATTTTTATCTTCATCTAAAAGAAAACCATCTAAGTCAGTTGCGTGTAAAACGATTTTGTTCATAACTACTCCTGAAAATTTATAATACTTCATAGAATGTTTTTTTACAACCTAGAATTATTAAATTAAGACTAAAGAAAAGCTAAAAAAATAAAAAAATATTTATATAATTAAACTTATCGATTATATATATTGCGAGAAATTAAAATTTTTATTAAATTAATATTAAGATATAAAAAATAATTTTAGAAGGAGAAAAGAGTTTTACTCTTTAAATGTTATTATGAATTTAGTTTTTTTAGGCCCTCCTGGTGCAGGTAAAGGTACAATTGCAGCAATTGCAAAAGATGATTTTAATATTCCCCATATTTCTACAGGTGATTTATTTAGATATAATATCAAAAATGAAACAGAATTAGGTAAAGAAGTAAAAGCAATTTTAGCAAGTGGTGAATTAGTTCCAGATAGTGTAACAATTAAAATGGTTGAAGATCGTTTTACAAATGAGGATGCTAAGAAAGGCTTTATTTTAGATGGCTTTCCTAGAACAATTGCTCAAGCAGATTCTTTAGCAGAAATGAAGAATATTGATGCTGTTATTAACTTTAAATTAGATAGAGAAACAATTATAAAGCGATTATCTGGTAGAAGAATGTGTAAAAGTACTGGAAGAATATATCATGTAATTTATAATCCTCCAAAAGTTGAAGGTATTGATGATGAAACTGGTGAAGCTTTGATTCAAAGAGATGATGATAAAGAAGATGCAATTTTAAACCGTTTAGATGTTTATCAAGCACAAACTGAACCTTTAATTAATTATTATAGAGAAAAAGGTTTATTAATAGATATTGATTCAAATCAAGAACCTTCAAAAGTATTATCAGATTTAAAAGCTGCTTTAAACAAATAGTTTTTAGTTATAGTTTATAGGGCCAGGTTTAACCTGGCTTTTTTTTATCTAATAGAATGGTGATTAGCTTTTACAATATACATTCTTGAATCAACGTATTCCATAAATTCTTTTGAACTTTGAGAATCTTTTCTCTCTTCAATTTCCCAACTTGTAGAGCTATAATAATCATCTTTAACATGAATATGAGATAAGTTATCTAAAACTTTTTTTGAGTATTGCAATGCTTCATCTTTATTATATCCAATATAAATTACTTGAAACTCATCTCCGCCAGTTCTACCTGCAAATATGTTTTTATTATTTAATTTTAATAATTCATTTGAAATAGTTTTAATTAATCTATCACCTTCAAAATGGCCAAAACTATCGTTAACTTCTTTCATTTTATCAATATCCATGCATAAAAGAGAAACTGGTAAGGTATTATCTCTAGATATTTCCATCAGTTTGTTAAACATAAATCCATGCGAAAATAAGCCACTAAAACTTTCTATAGTAGCTAATTGATTCATTTGTGAAATAATTTGTGATAATTTCAAATTTTGATCTTCTGTTTTAACATAGCTTTCCCCAATATTTTGAAATAATTCAATTACATACTTTTGTTTATTTATTTTTATTGGAAAAACTTTAGCTAAATATAATTCTCCATCAATTTGTTCAAGTTTTCTTTTTGTTGTACTAGTTACTAAGGCATTTGTTGAGACACAATAATCGCAACATTTTCCAGTTTTCCATATATCATAACAATGATGGTTTTCAATTTTTTTTAAATCTTCATTATCATTAAAATAGAAAACTTCTTTACTTAGAGGATTTACTATACGATAGTAATCAAAATCCAAATAATTATCTAAATTAAACTCTGAATAATCAATAACTTTATTTAAATTATTTAATTTTGTAATTTTTTTAAGGTATTCCATGTAATATATCCTAGCACTATTTTTAGTAATCAACAATAATAAAATCTTAATATATGATTAGTAAAAGTTGATATTTTATATTAATTATATCCTATTATATTTATTATTCAATGATTTTAATTTATCAATTATATCATCTAATTGTTTTAAACTTTGCAGTTGCCAAGACCAATTATACAATCCACATGTAGATGGTATATTCATTCTAGCCTTATCATCTAATTCTAATAAATCTTGTAATTGAGTAATTACTATCGTTGCTTTACTTTTATATAAAGTTTCAATCATCTTCCAAACTATATTTTCTTGACTATAGTTAAATAATTTTAATAAATCTTTTTTATGATTTTTCTCTAAACTTTTATACCAACCTAAGATTGTTTGATTATCATGGGTTCCAGGATATGCTATAAAATTTTCTTCATAATTCTTATAAAAATCATTGTTCTCATATTCAAAATTATCATCTTTATCCCAAGAATAGCCAAATATACCAATTTTCATACCTGGAAAATTATTATTATTTCTAAGTAATTCAACTTCTTCAGTCATATAACCTAAATCTTCAGCAATTATAGGTAGTTTTCCTAATTTATTTTTAATTGCATCAAAGAGTTCTTGCCCTGGACCTTTTACCCATTTGCCATATTTAGCACTCTTATGATTGCTAGGTATTTCCCAATATGATTCAAGTCCTCTAAAATGATCAATTCTAATTACATCAAATAAATTTAATTTATGCTCAATTCTTTTAACCCACCATTGATAGTTATCTTTTTTATGAGCTGACCAATCATAAATAGGATTGCCCCATAATTGACCATCAGCTGTAAAGTCATCAGGTGGGCAACCAGATACTTTGTTAAAATTATTGTTATAATCAGTTTCGAAAAGTTCAATATTAGACCATGTATCAACGCTATCACCAGAGACAAAAATAGGTAAATCTCCTATAATTTTTACTTTATTTTTATTTGCATAAGTTTTTAGATTGAACCATTGTTTAAAGAAAAGATATTGTAGAACTTTATATCTGTTTATTTCTTTATATAGTTTTTTCTCAACTTCCTTTAATGCGATTTTATCTCTTTTTGAAAGACCTTTATCCCAAATGCTATACCATCTAGCATCATAATAATAATCAACTAATGCCATAAAGATGGCATAGTCATTTAGGAAAAAAGAGTTAGTTTTTAGAAAATTAGTGTAATTTTCTTCTTCTTTATTTAGTAATAGAAAATTATCTGCTGCTTTAAAAAGAAGAGGTCTTTTAACTTTATCAATAAAGTTAAAATCTATAAATCCATTTTTTACAGAATTAAATATTTCTGTGTCTTCTGTATTTAAATACCCGTCTGTAATTAATGAATCAATACTGATTAAATTTTCATTACCTGCAAAAGTACTACGTAGGGAGTAGGGAGAATTGCCATAGCCTGTAGGGCCAATTGGGAGTATTTGCCAATATCCAACGTTTGACTTGCTAAGAAAATCAACAAACTTATAGGCATTTGATCCTAAATCTCCAATACCATAATTGCTTGGTAATGATGTAATATGTAATAGGATTCCATTGTTTCTTTTATTCAAATCCATTTAGTTATCCTATTACTATTTTTTTTAAAGAATCTCGAATTATTAATTTATGCTCTAGTACTTTATGTACAGTAGTGAGTTCTTTATTCTCAATTAAATCAAATAGAGTTTTTGCTGCGATTTGTCCTTTTTCAATAGAAGCTTGTTCTATAGTTGTTAAATTAGGAGATACAATTGTAGAGCTTTGAATATCATCAAATCCAACAATAGAGATATCTTGAGGTATATTATATGAATTTTGTTTTAAATAAGAAATGCAACCTATAGCTAAAATATCACTCATGCAAACAATACAAGTTGGGTTTATGTTTTCTTCAATTATTTTTTTTGCAATATTACTTGCAGATTCAATATTACACTCACTTTCATAAATACTTATATTTGAATCATCAAGTTTTATGTTGTATTCATTTAAAGCTCTTTCAAATCCCAATAACCTTATTTGGGTAGTGCTATTGTATTTTGTTGATTTTTCAAACTCATTTTCTTTTAATTTTATAATTGCAATATTTCTATGATTAGATGCTAAAACTTCAATCATTAAATCATAAGAAGCTTTTTTATCATCGATATTTATTGAGGGCATGTTTTTGCTAGGATGTCCATCAATTGTGACTAATGGAATTTGCATTCTATTTAATAATTCAACAAGTTCCATTTCTACATTAATACCCATAGCAATCAATCCATCAACAGAAACTTTGTAAACAGATTCATTCATATTTTCTTTTGAAGGTGGAATTAGAGTTAGTGTGAAATCTTTTTGATTACAGATATTTCCAATTCCTTGTATAACTTGAGTAATATATGGATTACTAAAAGTACCTTCAAAATTTTGAGGCAAAAGAAAACCAATTGTTTGTTTCTTTTTTAAACTAAAATTTCTTCCAGCAGGATTTGGAATATAATCTAATTCTTTTGCTTTTTGCATTATTAAATCATATGTTTCTTTTCCAATTCTATCTGGATTATTAAAAGCAAAGGATATCGTTGTTTTTGATACACTGCAAGCTTTTGCTAAATCAATAATGGTAGTTCTCTTGTGGCTCATTTTCTTCCCCTAACTAAGATTATATATTATTTTAACCTTTAACTGCTCCTGCGACAACACCGCTTATAATAAATTTTTGACATATTAAATAAAATATTATAACTGGTATCATTGCAAGTACTAGCATTGCCATCATAGCTCCCATATCTACAGAGCCATAGCCACCTCTAAGATATTGGATTGCAACAGGTATTGTCTTATAATCATTCCCAATTGTTAAGTAAGGAAGAAGATAATCGTTCCATATCCACATTGTATCTAATATTGCAACAGTAATAGCTGTTGATTTTAACATAGGCAATACTATGAGGAAAAATGTTTGAACAGGTGTAGCTCCATCTATCATTGCAGCTTCTTCTAAGGCAATAGGAACACTTTTTATAAAGCCTGAAAATAAAAATGTTGCAAGTCCACAACCAAAGCCAACATATAATATAATTATTCCAATTGGGTTGTCTAGGTGTAAAATATTTGCAGTTTTACTCATTGTAAACATTACCATTTGAAAAGGAACAATCATACTAAACATAAGAAGTGAAAAGGTAATTGATGTAAATTTTGTTTTTACTCTAGTTAAATACCATGCTAGCATACTTGTTATAAATGTTATTGCTAAAACTGAAAAAACTGTGATAAAAAGAGAATATCCAAAAGCTCTAAAGAAATGAATTTTATTAATTCCTGTATCATAGTTTAATAACCCTGCAAACATATCTGTGTTAAAGGGGATGGCAAAAGGATTATCATTTATAAAGAATTTTAGCTTAAATGAATTGTAAAAAACAATAAATATTGGAGCTAAAAATGCTATAGTTAGCAATATTAATACAATAGATAAGATAATAGTTGTTTTTTTCTTTTTTCCTGCAACGCTCATGCTTCAACCTCTCTTTTCCTTGTAAAATGTAATTGTGTAAGAGCTAGTGTTGCTACAAATATTGTAAATACAACAGCTTTAGCTTGGCCAACACCTTCAAAGCCAACTCTTCCATAGAAAGTATTAAAAATGTTGAGTGCTAACATTTCAGTTGTTTTTCCAGGACCCCCATTGGTTAGTGCTAAGTTTTGATCAAATAATTTAAATCCATTTGTAAGAGTTAAAAAAGAACAAATTGTAATAGATGGCATTATGGAGGGAATAGTTACATTGAATAAAGTTGTTCGTTTATTAGCTCCATCAATTTGTGCAGCTTCAACAAGTTCTCTTGGAATATTTATAATTCCCGCTATGTAAATAATCATCATATACCCAACATTTTGCCAATTCATTAATATTACTAATCCCCAAAATCCATATTTAGGATCTGTTACTAATGTAACTTGATATTTTAGTAAATATCCATTTAAAATAATTTGCCAAATCCAACCTAAAACAATACCGCCAATTAAATTTGGCATAAAAAATATTGTTCTATAAACATTTGTAGCAGGTACGTCTCGTGTTAATAAAAGAGCTAGCGCAAATGAAATTATATTTATACTAATAACACTTATAAGAGTAAATTTAACTGTAAATAATAGAGCATCTGTAAATTCACCATTTATAAATATATATTTAAAATTTTCTAAACCTACCCAAGTAGCATTAGTAACATCACTAAATTCACAAAATGATAATATGATACCCATAACCATAGGTATAAAAAAAGCAATTGCAAAGCAAATCAATCCGGGTAAAGCAAATAAAGCAAAATATTTTTTTAAAGCTTTTTGCATAATTAATCCTTAATTTAATATATAAAAATAATAAGCTGCCTAATTTGACTAGGCAGCTATTAATAAAAAACCTAGTTATTCGCTAGTTTATATTCTAAATTCCAGTTTGTAACATAATTGTTAACAACATTTTTCCAAGACATTTGTCCTTGTGCATATTGTAAAAGATCAGCACCAAAGTTATTTTTGAACTCTTGAGATGGTATAGCAGCAAAAGCCCAAGGAACTGAAGATACTCCATCCTTATTCATCCATTTGATTACATCTTTTGCAAGTGGATCAGATGGCATTTCATCTTCACTAAATGTATTAAATGGTGTAATAAAACCTAATTTTTCTTGAACAAATTTTTTCCCTGTATCAGATGCAAATAACCAATATAAGAATTCATCTGCATTAGCTTGAGCTTGAGATGATACATCATTGTTTATACAAAGATAATTTTCAGTACCAACACATAATCCTTGAGATTCTTCACCGTCTAATCCCATGTATAATGGAATAAATTTAATATCATCCTTAGCAACTTTATTAGATGGGATACCTAAAATTTGACCTGCTCCCCAGTTACCATTTTGTACCATAGCACATTGACCTAGAGCAAATTCTGCCATTGAATCATCAACACTTTTTGCACCTATTAATGTTGAAATAACTGTAGAGTTATTTAAGTATAAATCAAATAATGCTTTATAGTTATCACTATATTTAAAAGAAGAATCACTAGCAGCAAGACCTGCTTCTATAATACTATTATAGCCTTTCATTTCTTTAAATTCTGCCCAAAGTGGAACATTAACTAAGTGAGTTTGCCATCTCCAATCATTACCAGCACTCATTGAAGTAGAGGCGAATACTCCTTTTATACCTAATTTTTCTTTTTGTGCTTGCATATCTTCTACAACCATCTTCAAAGTTTCAAAGTTATTAATTTCTTCTATTGAATTAACATTTGTCTTTTTAGAAGATAAATCAAAATATTTTTGCATGATAGAAGCATTATATATAATACCATAGCCTTCAACAGCATAAGGAATTGCAGCAGGCTCTCCATCAATTTGTAATGCCATGGATTTATCACCTAATATTGAGTAAAATTTTGTATCACTCAATGGCATTGCTTTTTCTTTATCAGC
Source organism: uncultured Spirochaetaceae bacterium (assembly GCA_964589355.1). Lineage (GTDB taxonomy): Bacteria > Spirochaetota > Spirochaetia > Sphaerochaetales > Sphaerochaetaceae > Pleomorphochaeta. The sequence continues at coordinate 4,073 of CAZPTG010000010.1, read as the reverse complement.
AGCTAAACCAATTGGTCCGTTTGTTTGGAAAATTGCAGGTGGATTACTTTTAGCCATTTCACTTTTTAGTGTTTGTGCATATTGACCAGAAGCTGCAGTAACAACTTTTAATTTAATACCTGTTTCTTCTTCAAATGCTGGTGCAATTTCATTTGTATAAACTTCAGCTACTTCAGGCTTGAAATTTAAGAAATATACTTCATCTGCTTTTTTTTCATTAGTACCATTTGCAAATAATGAAGTACTTAATGCTAATAGAGTAGTTAATAAAACTAAACATTTTTTCATGAATTTTTCTCCTTTTTCAAAAAAATTTGATAAGTTCAAATGTGATTTTTGAATTTTCATGTTAACAAAAATTATACTAAACCGGTTTTGTAAACCGGTCAACTAAATTTATAAAAAAACTTATTATTTTTAAAATTATTGGATATTTATAAAAATTAACTTAATAAAATTTAAGTATAAAACCGGTTTAGTAAACAAAAAAAACATTTTTTTTTATTTTTTTTGCTAATTTATTGAAATTTTAATATAATATTATTTCTAAAGTTAAAAAATAGAGGTTAGAAAAAATAATAGATGAATAAATTAAATAATAAATTTGATTTTAATATTTCAAAAAACTTTGTTGATCCGCTTTTTCCAAAATATGGTGATAATATAAATATAAATTTTATTGCTTCAAATGATGCAACTAAGCTGTATTTAAATTATAAAAAAAATGGTAATTGGAATACAATTGAGTTGAGTAAAAAAAGAAAAATAAATGATTTAGTATCATTATTTGAAACTCAATTTATAATAGAGGAGAAAACACTTTTATATTTTAGTATAGAAGTTGATTGTTCATATTTTTATTATAGTAAATTGGGATTTACTACTGCTTTAGTAAGCGATATTGATTGTTTTGAAATTCTATTAGATATTGAGGCTCCTTTATGGGTTAGTGCATCAACATGTTATCAAATATTTCCTGATAGATTTAAAAATGGGAATAATGCTATTGGAGTAAAAAATGGTGAGTATGATTTTGATGGTTCAAAACCAAGGCAAATGAGCTTTGATGAGAAACCACTTTCCTTTGATCAAGGAAAATGTTTAGATTTTTTTAATGGTGATTTAAAAGGAATTGAAACATCTCTTGATTATCTTATTTCTCTTGGTGTTAATTGTATTTATTTAAACCCTATTGGAGTATCTAGAACAACTCATAGATATGATTGTTGCGATTTTTTTCATGTTGATCCTAATTTAGGAGGTGATGATGCTCTTGTATCATTAATAAAAGCAGCCCATGATAAGAAAATAAAAGTAATTGTTGATATTTCAATTAATCATACAGGAATTGAACACCCTTGGTTTATAAAAGGGAAAAACGATAAAAATTCTAGAGAAGCTGCTTATTATTATATTGATTCAAATAATGAAATATCTTATTGGCAAAATGTTAAAACACTTCCTCAATTAAATTATAATAATCAAGATTTGAGAGATTTAATTTATAAAAATAATAATTCTGTAATAAAAAAGTTTTTAAAAGAGCCTTTTAATCAAGATGGATGGAGATTTGATGTTGCTGATGAGGTCGGGCGTAAAGATAAAGATCAATTCAATGACGAAATTTGGGAAGAAGTTAGAAAAAGTATTAAAGATGTAAAAAAAGATGCTTATATTTTAGCCGAGAGTTGGATAGATAGTTCTTCTCATCTTGATGGAAGTCAATGGGATGCTACAATGAATTATGTTGGATCTTCTAGACCTCTAAGAAGATGGATGGGAGAAGAAGATCGCTTTACATGTTTAGATTGGGGGCATTCTCCAAGAAAGGTTAATGAATATAGTGCTAAAGATTTATCAATTGCTTTAAATTCACAATTAAAATCTATTCCATCTCAAATGGCTCAATTTCAATTTAATCTAATTGATTCTCATGATACTCCAAGATTGCATAATAATAGAGAAGTATTTAATTTTAAAAAATATTGTGGAGCCATTATGCTTATCTACACTCTCCCTGGTATGCCAAGTATTTATTACGGAGATGAAATTGCTATTGATGGAGAGATGGGTTCTGTAGAAATGAGTAGGTATCCTATGCAATGGGATAAAGAAAAATGGAATAAAGATTTTTTTAATTTATATACAACTTTAGGCTCTTTTAGAAAAAAATATCATGATGTACTTTATTTAAGCTCTTATAAGATATTGAATCTGCATGATGATTTATTTGTTCTTGCAAGATATAATGAGAAATATGTAATTTTTACTATTTTAAATAAATCTAATACCTCAATATTGCTAGATATTGATATTCCAAATTTATATCTAAATAAATGTGTTGAGTCTGTATTTAATACAAAAATATCTGAAAAGACTCTTATTTTAGAAAAGGGTGAAAATTCAATTGTAGTTTTTGATAGAGTTTAGTTATTTTGTAATATAAATTTGTTATAAATTTGAGCAAAAGTGAAAAAAAATATACATATTTCTTCAGAAAAGATAAATAAGTAAGTTGAATATATTTATTTTTTAGGTCATTATAAGTTGTCAAAAAGTAGGAGTTTTTTTATGGCATATATTTTTGACGAACCTTCAAGGACTTTTTCCGAATATTTATTAATTCCAGGTTATTCTAGTGAAGATTGCATTGTTAATAATGTAAAATTAAGTACACCTTTAGTAAAATATAAAAAAGGTGAAGACTCTAAATTAAAATTAAACATTCCAATGGTTAGTGCAATTATGCAAAGTGTTAGTGGTGAGAAAATGTCAGTTGCACTTGCAAGAGAAGGTGGATGTTCCTTTATATTTGGATCTCAAACTATAGAAAACCAAGTTTCAATGGTAAAAAAAGTAAAAGCTTTTAAAGCTGGTTTTGTTCCATCAGATTCAAATTTAAGTGAAAATGATACTTTAGAAGATATTATTAAATTAAAAGAAAAAAGTGGACATTCTACTGTTGCTATTACTCAAGACGGTAGTGAACATGGTAAATTGTTAGGGGTTGTAACTTCTAGAGATTATAGAATTTCAAGAATGAGCCTTGATACAAAAATAAAAGATTTTATGACGCCTTTTAATAAACTTGTCTTAGCAAAAGAAGGAGTCTCTTTATCTCAAGCTAATGATTTACTATGGGATAATAAATTAAATGCTCTTCCAATAATAGATGATAATCAACGTTTAAAGTATTTTGTATTTAGAAAAGATTACGATACTCATAAAGATAATCCAAATGAATTATTAGACACAAATAAGAGCTACATTGTTGGCGCTGGGATAAATACACGAGATTATGAGGAGAGAATTCCTGCTTTAATTGATGCTGGATGTGATGTTCTTTGTATTGATAGCTCTGAAGGTTATACTCAGTGGCAAAAAAACACAATTTCTTTTGTTAGGGAAAAATATGGAGATAATGTTAAAATTGGAGCTGGAAATGTTGTTGATGAAGAAGGTTTTAGATTTCTAGCAGATGCTGGTGCTGATTTTATAAAAGTAGGTATTGGTGGTGGATCCATTTGTATTACTCGAGAAACTAAAGGAATTGGACGTGGTCAAGCAACGTCTTTAATTGAGGTTTCAAGAGCTCGTGATGAATATTATAAAGAAAATGGTATATATATTCCGATTTGTTCTGATGGTGGGATTGTTCATGATTATCATATGACTTTAGCCTTAGCAATGGGTGCTGATTTTTTAATGTTAGGTAGATATTTTGCTCGATTTGATGAATCTCCAACACAATTAATTAATGTAAATGGATCTTATATGAAAGAATATTGGGGAGAGGGTAGTGCTAGAGCTAGAAATTGGCAAAGATATGATTTAGGTGGTGATAAGAAATTATCTTTTGTTGAAGGAGTTGATTCTTATGTGCCTTATGCTGGTAGTTTGCACACTAATGTTAAAAAATCTCTTCATAAAGTAAAAAGTACAATGTGTAATTGTGGCGCTTTAACTTTAGATGAATTTAAAGAAAAGGCAAAACTTACTATGGTATCTTCAACTTCTATTGTTGAAGGAAGTGCTCACGATGTAACATTAAAAGAAAGAAGAAATAAAGATTA
>CAZPTG010000009.1:0-21657 GCA_964589355.1 uncultured Spirochaetaceae bacterium | reverse complement strand
CCATCAGGTGCAGGGTTACATGTAGGACACCCTGAAGGCTATACTGCAACTGATATTTATTGCCGTTTTTTAAAAATGAATGGTTATAATGTTCTCCACCCAATGGGTTTTGACTCATTTGGACTTCCTGCAGAAAATTATGCAATAAAAACAGGAACTCACCCTAAAACAACAACTGAAAAAAATATTGAAAATTTTAGAAAGCAAATAAAAAGTTTAGGGTTTTGTTATGATTGGAATAGAGAAGTTGCAACCCATAACAAAGATTATTATAAATGGACTCAATGGATTTTCATACAACTCTTTAAACAAGGCTTAGCTTATGAATCAGAGACCCCAATAAATTGGTGTCCAAATTGCAAAACAGGCCTTGCAAATGAAGAAGTTAAAGATGGTAAATGTGAAAGATGTGGAACACAAACTATTAGAAAAAATATTCGTCAATGGGTTTTAAAAATAACTGAATATGCTGATAGATTATTAGAAGATTTAGATCAACTAGATTGGCCTGATTCTGTAAAAGCAATGCAAAGAAACTGGATTGGTAAAAGTGTTGGAGCCTCAGTTCTTTTTAAATTAGATAATTTTGATGAACAACTTGAAGTTTATACTACTCGTTGTGATACTCTATTTGGCGCAACATATATGGTTATCGCACCAGAACATCCATTAGTTGAAAAAATAACAACAAAAGAACAAAAAGATGTTGTTGAAAAATATCTTTTAGATTCTGCTAAAAAAAGTGATTTAGAAAGAACAGATTTAGCAAAAGATAAAACTGGTGTTTTTTCAGGAAGCTATGCAATTAATCCAGTTAATGGTAAAAAAATTCCAATTTGGATTGCTGATTATGTATTAATTAGCTATGGAACAGGAGCTATAATGGCTGTTCCTGCTCATGATACTCGAGACTGGGAATTTGCTAAAAAATTTAATCTTCCAATTATAGAAGTGTTAAAGAGTGATGTTGATGTCCAAAAAGAAGCTTGGGTTGAAGATGGTACTCATGTAAACTCTGATTTTTTAGATGGTTTAAATAAAGATGATGCTATTAAGACTATGTTAGAATGGCTAGAACAAAAAGAACTTGGAAAAAAATCAACAAACTACAAATTAAGAGATTGGATTTTCTCAAGACAAAGATATTGGGGAGAACCTATCCCTCTTGTTCACTGTCCTAAATGTGGAGTTGTTCATGTAAAAGAAGAAGATTTACCTTTAGAACTCCCAGAAGTAAGCTCTTATGAACCTAGTGGAACAGGAGAAAGCCCTCTATCACTTATTGAAGATTGGGTTAATACAAAATGTCCTGTTTGTGGAACACCTGCAAAAAGAGAAACAAATACAATGCCTCAATGGGCTGGTTCTTGTTGGTATTATTTAAGATATTTAGACCCTACTAATACAAAACAATTTGTTTCTCCTGAAAAAGAAAATTATTGGATGCCTGTAGATTTATATGTAGGTGGTGCTGAACATGCTGTTCTTCATCTATTATATGCAAGATTTTGGCATAAAGTACTTTTTGATTTAGGTGTAGTAACAACAAAAGAACCTTTTAAAAGATTAGTCAATCAAGGAATGATTACTAGTTTTGCATATCAAAGAAAAGATAAATCATTAGTCCCAACAGACATGATTGAAGAAAAAAATGACCAATATTTTGAAAAAGAAACTGGAATTGAGCTTGAAAAAGTTATTGCTAAAATGTCAAAAAGTTTAAAAAATGTAATCAATCCCGATGATATCATTAAAGAATATGGTGCAGACTCAATGAGAGTATATGAAATGTTTATGGGTCCACTTCAAGTTTCTAAACCTTGGTCAACTTCAGGAATGGGTGGTGTTTATAGATTCTTAGATAGAATTTGGAGACTTTATGAAGATAGAGAAATAAGTGAAGAAAAACCTCCAAAAGATTTAGAAAAAACACTACATAAAACAATTAAAAAAGTAACTAATGATACAGATACACTTAATTTTAATACAGCTATTAGCCAAATGATGGTCTTAGTAAATGAAATTTATAAAAATGACAAACTTCATAGAGAAGTATGGGAAACTTTATTAAAATTATTAAGCCCTTATGCTCCTCACTTAGCTGAAGAATTATGGCAACAAGCTAATCACGATGAATCTATTGCAAATGTAAAATGGCCCTCCTATAGTGAAAAGCTTACAATTGATAGTGAAATTCAATTAGTTATACAAGTTAATGGAAAACTAAGATCTAAAATAAATGTTAATAAAGATATTAGTAAAGAAGAAATGATTGAACTTGCATTAAATGATGAAAAAATTAAAAGTTGGATCGAAGGAAAGACAATTATTAAAAAAATTGCAGTTCCCAAAAAACTTGTTAATTTAGTTGTAAAATAAGAAAATAATACTCATTTTGGCTGTATCTTTTTGATACAGCCTTATTTTTATTTTATTTCCATTGGAGCTTTTTCTATTCTTGTAAAATATTTTTTATTTATAGTATCAACAATAATAATCATTAAATAATTTTTTTCTATATTTAAATAGTAATGAGTCCCTTCTGATAAGCTTAATTTTATTCTTTTATAATTTGAATCTGAAATTAAAAACCCCCCTTCATTTGGATTTTCACTTATCCAATAACCATTTATTGCTTGATCTAAAGAAACTTTTATATTATCCACAGAATATATAGATTTTTCACATAAATCTTCACTGATTATATCTCTTGCTAAAATTAGCTTATTAAAAGAATTTAATATTCCTCTTTTCTTTAACAAAGTAAATATTTTATTGAATTTTAGAGATAATATTGCACTTGGGTTTTGAATATATAATTTTTGTAAAAAACTAACTAAATAGCCCTTTTCATAATCTAAAACAATTTTATTTTCATCTGGCAAAATAACCCCACCTATCGGTGACAAAAACCCTAATGCCTTTGCACAAATAAATATTGGCTTATCTCTTTGAACAATTAATTTTATTTTTTTTAAACCTTGATTTAAATGAATATATTTCAAATCTCCATATCCATCTGTATAACATATGGAATACCAAAATAGATTTTCACACTCTCTATCAAAGGGATGATTATTCTCAATAATTACTTCTATTTCTTTATATTTTATACTTTGAGTACAACTTATATTTAATAAACATATAAAAAATAAGCATAATATTTTTACTTTCATAAATATTTAAATTAAAAAAGTTTATATCTGCATTAAAAAACCCCTATTATTAAATAATAAATAAGGGTTTTGAATAATTATTTTATAGAATCTTTTAATTTGATGAATTAAATTTCCCTAATACTCTAAAATAAGAACATTGTTCTCTAAGAATACTTATTACATTTTCAAAAGAGTCTTCTTGCTCTAGTATATCTGTTTCAACAAAGAAAGAATATTCCCAAGGTTTTCCTGAAATAGGCCTTGATTCTAATTTTCTCAAATTAAAACCATAGTCACTTAAAACTTTTAAAGCTTCAAACAATGAACCAGGTTTATGAGATACATTAAATACAATAGCAGCTTTATTTGCTTTGCTTGCACTTAAGAAATTATCAGCATTTTCTTCTCTTGATATTATATAAAATCTAGTATAATTGTTTGGATGTGATTCAATCCCTGCATCTAAAATTTCCATCTTATGATATGCAGCGGCAGGAGCTCCAGCTATAGCAGCTAAAGTTTTATCTCCTTTTTCTTTTATATATTTTACTGCTCCGGCTGTATCAAAAAAAGGAACAACAGTTGCATTTATAAGATTCTTCTTAATATAATCTGAACATTGAGCAAGTCCTTGAGGATGAGAATAAACAAATTTTATATCATCCCGTTTTGCCCCAGGATTAGTAATTAAATTATGAATAATTCTTACATGTTGTTCTCCAATAACTTCCAAATCTGGATAATTAATTAAATTATCTATATTATCATTTATTGTTCCACCAAGAGTGTTTTCAACAGGAATAATTCCATACAAAGCATCACCTTTCATGACAGCTTCAAAAACATCTTCAAACTTTTCACAAGGTAAAACATCTTTATCATCAAAAGTTCTTCTTAATGCTAATTCACTATAAGCACCTCTTTCTCCTTGGAAAGCAATTTTATCAGAAGAAGAGTAAACATTTTCAATATCGGTCAAACTTGAAGGTATAATTCTAGGAATTCTTTCTAAACTTTTTTCAACAACAGTAGATAAAGATTGAACATCTCTCATTAATTTTTCAAATTGAGAAGGATATAGCGATTGAGGTCCATCACTTAGAGCACTTTCAGGTTTATTATGCACTTCTACCATCAATCCATTTGCACCTGCGGCTACTAAAGCTAAAGACATTGGAGAAACTAAAGATCTTATCCCTGTAGAATGGCTTGGATCACCAATTACTGGTAAATGTGTAAGTTTTTGAATAATTGGTATAGCACTACAATCTAAAGTATTTCTTGTTGCTTTTTCATAAGTTCGAATACCTCTTTCGCATAAAACAATTTGATCACTACCATTTGCCATTAAATATTCTGCAGCCATTAACCACTCTTCAATTGTTGCAGAAAGTCCCCTTTTTAGCAAAACAGGCATTCCTGTTCGTCCAACAGTTTTTAATAATTCAAAGTTTTGCATATTTCTAGCTCCAATTTGGAACATATCAATATATTTACTCATCATCTCTACATCTGAAGGAGATACTACCTCAGTAGTAACAGGCATACCATATTTATCCCCAGCCTTTCTTAAATATTTTAAACCTTCTTCCCCTAATCCTTGGAAAGAATAAGGAGATGTTCTTGGTTTAAAAGCTCCTCCGCGTAAGATTACTGCACCAGCCTCTCTTACTTGAGAGGCAATAGTCATAATTTGTTCTTCAGATTCTACAGCACAAGGACCAGCCATTACTGCTATTCTAGAGCCACCAATTCTAACATTACCAACTTTTACAATTGTATCTTCTTTTTTCAATTCACGTGAAGCTAATTTATATGGTTTTGAAATAGGAACAACAGAAGACACTCCTTCCATTTGTTCAACTATACGATGATCAATTGCTGTTCTTCCTACAGCCCCTAAAACAGTTTCTTCTTGCCCAATAATTTCTTTTACTTTAAAGCCTTTATTAGATAAAAAGTTTATAATATCTTGTTTTTGTTTTAATTTAATTTGTTTATTTAAAATTACTATCATGAAAAAAAATTATACATTATAAACAAAAAAATCAAGTAAATAAAGGGATTATTAGTATTGTTTATCTATTATTTATATGGTAAAGACTTATTATGGAAGAAAAATATTGGGATACTCTATTTTCAGATATAAAAATTTGTTTAGAAAAAGCTAATATAGCTTTACCGTCAGTTTCTTTAATTGCTTTAAAATATAATAAAAACGCTTTTTGTATATTATTAGCAACAATTATCTCTTTAAGAACAAAAGACAAAATAACCCTTGAATCAAGTATTAGATTATTCTCTTTAGGTACTAGTGCTGAGAAAATAGCAACTCTAAATCCAAAGACTATCGAAAAAGCTATATACCCTTGTGCTTTTTATAAAAAGAAAACTCAAACTATAATTAATATAAGTAAAATTTTGATAGAAAAATATAATTCTACTGTTCCAAATATATCAAAAGAACTGCTACAACTTCCAGGTGTTGGAATTAAAACAGCAAACTTAACTTTAAATCTTGCATTTGATATTGAAGCTATTTGTGTAGATTGTCATGTACACCAAATAGCTAATAGAATAGGTTGGATTAAAACACAAACACCAGAAGAAAGTGAAAAAGCTTTGCAAAAAATAATGCCAAAAAAATATTGGATTTGCCTAAATGAGATGCTAGTTAGTTTTGGTCAATATATATGTACTCCTATAAATCCAAAATGCAATATCTGTCCTATAGATAATAAATGTAAAAAAATAAATGTAAAAACTAAAAATCAAGCATTTTAAATACAGAATATGCAACTACTTCATATGGATGAGCTTTTTTCATTGCTGCTATAACATTTTTTATAAATTTTTCTTTTACAACAAACTCAACTTTCCATTCCGTTTCAAAATGAATTTTATTTACTTCTCCTAAAAAAGGAGCACTCCCTTGCTTAGGACGAAATTGAGCCGATCCTTTTGTTTGCCAACAACAATAATCATAATTTTCAACATTCCCTGCACCTTGTTCAAACATTGCGCTTTTTACCTCTTCTAAATAATCTTGTGGAATATAAACTAATAAATAATACATCTTGAAATTGCCTCCATGTAAGTCTATATTATTAATATGATAAAAATGATTGTTTTTTTAGGTAATCCCGGTAAACAATATAATGATACTAGACATAATATAGGTTTTAATATTTGTGATTATAAATATAAAGAAATTTCTTTTCAAAAGAAATTTAATAGCTTATATTCTAATATTAATTCAATAAAAATTATAAAGCCTCAAACATATATGAACAATAGTGGAAAGGCTATACAATTAGCAATGTCATATTTTTCAATAAAAAGTGATGAAATATTAATCGTTCATGATGATTTAGAATTAGAATTTTCTCAGATTAAATTACAACAGGGAGGAGGTTTAAAAGGACACAATGGTCTCAAAAGCATAAAAAATGCAATAAAAAAAGATGATTTTTATCGATTAAGATTTGGAATAGGACGACCAAAACATAAAAATGTTTCCTCATTTGTTTTATCTAAATTCACTAAAGATGAAATGATAAGTTTACCTTTATATATTGAAAAAGCAAGTTCTTTAATTGATACAATTATTTAGATTCTTAAAATTTTCAATCAGAATGAACTTTTGTTTATAATTAAAATAAACCGGTTTAAACTTAGAAAATACTAAAATATTACTTATTTTTAAATAATTAATTATTTAACTTGTAAAATAAAATATGCTATACTTTCTTTTGACAGGAGGAGCTATGACTTCAAGAGATTTTAGGCTATCAAATATTATTCGAACAGAATTAAAAGATTTCTCAATTTATTTTTCTACACAAAATGAAATTAGTTCATTTTATAAACAGGCGCAAGAACTTTCTTATAACTATAACAATATTACAAAAAATAATGATTATATAAGCGCTTCTAAATTAAATGCATGTGCAATATTACATGTTTTATATCAAAACTTAATTTCTAATTATATTAAAAACACAGATTCTAGCTTCTTTTCAAGAATGCTTCCTTTAGTTTCTAAAAAAAATTCTGTTAATGAGGTTTTAGCCTTTTATGCAAAAGAATTTCCATCACCATTATTAACATCTAAAGAAGTTTCAATGGAACAATATACAGAGGAAACAATTCGTGGTTTTTTTGTTCATAGGGTAATGACTCATAATCCTGCTTTATTAAAATCAATTAGACCATTAATATATAGAGATGATTTAATCTTTCCCTCTGCTTCAAAAGCTTTATCAGCAATTATGGGAGAATTTTCTTCTTCTAGACCAAAAGTTGAAGATAGTGATGAGGATTTATTCACATTTTTACTTACTCCATCAATTATGTATCCAGATTCATTATTAGATCAAATTACATTTATTTTAGATGAATGGTCACATTTCCTTTCTAAGGAAATAAAAGAAAATTTAATAAAAGCAGTTGATTTATATAAAGAAGAAAACAAACCTGTATTTTTTGATAATACAGGAGGAAATTTAAATGCTGAAACATATGTTCCTGATTATTCAAATATTTATGAAGAATATGAAGCTTTTTCTGAAGATAGAAATTGGATGCCTAATGTAGTAATGCTAGCAAAAAGTACTTTAGTTTGGTTAGATCAATTATCAAAATATTATAACAAACCAATTAAAAGGTTAGATCAAATACCAGAACAAGAAATTGATAGCCTTAAAGATAGAGGTTTTACAGCTCTTTGGTTAATCGGACTTTGGCAGAGAAGTGATTCTAGCAAAAAAATAAAAAATCTTTGTGGGAATCCTGAAGCGGAAGCTTCTGCTTATTCTCTAAAAAATTACGAAATTTCAAATGCTATTGGTGGTTGGCAAGCTTTAGATACTTTAAGAAAAAAATGTGAAGAGAGAGGAATTCGATTAGCTTCTGATATGGTACCAAACCATACAGGTATTGATAGTGATTGGATTTTTGATAAACCTAATTTATTTATACAACAAAATTTTCCACCATTTCCATCTTATTCATATACTGGTGAAAACCTATCTAACAACCCAAATATTGAAATCAAAATAGAAGATCATTATTATGAACAAAGTGATGCTGCAGTTACATTTTTGAGAAGAGATAAAAGAACAAATGAAACAACCTATATTTTTCATGGAAATGATGGAACTTCAATGCCTTGGAATGATACTGCACAACTAGATTTTCTTAACCCTTTAACAAGAGAAGCTGTTTTTCAGCAAATCAGACATGTTGCAAAGAATTTTTCTATTATTCGTTTTGATGCAGCAATGACTTTAGCAAAGAAACATATTCAAAGACTTTGGTATCCACAACTTGGACATGGAGGAGATATTGCAGGTAGAACTATTTATAGTCTTAGCGATAAAGAATTTAATGAAAAGATTCCTCAAGAATTTTGGAGAGAGGTTGTAGATAGAGTAGCACAAGAACTTCCTGATACTCTTTTATTAGCTGAAGCTTTTTGGATGATGGAAGGTTATTTTGTAAGAACACTTGGAATGCATAGAGTTTATAATAGTGCTTTTATGAATATGCTAAAAAATCAAGAAAATAAAAAATATAAAGATTCAATCAAAAAAACACTTTCTTTTGATCCTGAAATTTTAAAACGTTATGTTAACTTTATGAGCAATCCTGATGAAGATACAGCAATCGGTCAATTTGGTGATGGTGATAAATATTTTGGAGTATGCACTTTACTTTCAACTATGCCAGGTCTACCTATGTATGGTCATGGACAGATAGAAGGATTAAAAGAAAAATATGGAATGGAATATAAAAAAGCATATTGGGATGAATGGCCAAATGATTCTTTAATTGCTAATCATTATAAAAAAATCTTCCCATTACTCAAAAAAAGATATTTATTTAGTAGTGCAAAACATTTTAATTTATATGATTTATATCAAAATGGATCTATCCACGAATCTGCTTTTTGTTATACAAATGGATTAGAAAATGAAAAAGCTTTAGTTTTTTATAATAATCAATATGAAAGTGTTGAGGGCTATATAAAAGTATCATGCGAAAAATTAAATAAAAATACAAACAAATTATGCTCAACAACAATCTCTTCAAATCTTAAATTAACACTAAGTGGTAAACACTTCTTAGTTTATAAAAATTTTAATGATAAATTAACATATCTTATTCCTTCATTAAAAATATATGATGAAGGCTTTTGGATAAAACTAAATGGATATCAAACAAAAGTTCTACTAGATATAAGAGAAGTTGAGGATATAGATGGAGCTTATTCAAAACTTTATTCAAAAATACAAAACAATGGAGTTGAAGATTTAAATATTGAAATTACTGCAATGAGACTTAAGCCTATATTTACCGAAATGGAAATTTTAAGAGCTCCTGCTATGCTTGACCTTATTAAAAATCTTTCAAAAGGAAAATTATCTAAAGTTGACACAAAGAAAACTATTCTTCAAATTTCACAACTTTATAATAATTTATTAAAAGCATATGAAAAACTTTCAAACTATTCAAAAACATATTTATCAACAAAACCTAAAGAAATAGATCCTAACAAAATGCTAAATATTTTTGATAACTTTTCTACTCTATTTAAAGACAATTTAAGCTTAAAAAATTTGGGATATTCATTAGATGAATTACCAATAATAATAAGTTCAAGTTTATTTGTATATCCTTTTGTAACAAAAGATCATTCTGTTGAAGATATAAATAAACTATGTAAGAAATTTATTTTGAACCATTTTTATAAAGACTTCTTTAATTCTTTAAATCTTAGTAAAAATGAGATAATACATATTTTAAATGGTGTTTCAATTTTCTTAAAAAGTTATAACAGCCTAGAAGATAATTTTAGCAATAACTTTAAAAAGCTTTTTGAAAATAACTTTTATAAGAATTATATATTATGTAATGTTTATAATAATATTACTTGGTATAAAAAAGAATCACTACAAGATTTAATTGTACTTACAGTTCTATCAAAAGCGGTATTTGGTAAAGAAGATTTTAATATTAATGAAACAATTGCTAATTTATTATCTGCAGAAAGTAAGTCAGAGTATAAATTAGACTTGTTTCTTGAAAATATTTAAATAAGTAAAGTAATATATAATATTCAGCCTTTTTTTAATTATTAAAATTTAAAATATAAGGTTGAATATTGATATTTAATTGACTTGAATCAAATGTTAAGGTAATCTAATTATATGAAAACTTGGATAACATATTTAGTTGCAACTTTTATGGGTTTAGCAACAACATTATTATTAGGACAATTTGAATCCTATATTACATTTATTCAATCCTTTTCTAAGTTAATAATACAGTTTGGAGGGTTTGTTTTATTCCCCATAGTATTACTAACATTTTCTTCAGGTGTTGCATCTTTAAGAAAAAATGGAATGGGAAAAAGATTATTTGCATCATATTTTGTATGGACAGTTCTTTCGACCATATTGCTATCTTTTTTTGGGGCACTATTATTTTTCTTAATGCCAATTTCTTTTCCTGCTACATCTAGTGCTGGAGCTGGAACCTCTGCAGTTTTAGAATATATTAATACATCTTTTTCCTTGATTAAAGATGTTTTTAAACCTGTTAATCCTTTTTATTCAATAACAGCAACTCAAAATTTCTTATTACCAATAGTTTTAATAGCTTTCTTATTTGGTTATTTTTTAAAACCATCAAGTGATGTTATTAGGCCTGCTTATGTAACAATTAATTCTTTTAGCGAAGTAATGTATAAAATTTGTAGAGCTTATGCTTTATTTGGATTTGCCTTTGTTTATATTTTATCAGCATCTTTTTTTGCAACATTGCAAAATGAAGCAACTATTTTTGTTGCACCTAAATTTACATTAAATTTAGTTTTATCAGCTTTATTAACTATTTTTATTATCATTCCTTTGCTTTTTGCTATAGTAACAGGATTTAAAGAAAACCCTTATAAAATATTATATAGAACATTAGGAGCATCTCTTTCTGGATTATTTTCTGCAAATATATTCTTTGCAACACCCATTAATTTTTCTTTATCTCGAATGAATTTAGGTGTACAAAAAAGAGTATCTTCAACATCTATTTCTTTATCTACTATTTTTACTAGAGGAGGCTCTTCTATGATAGCCTCTTATGTAATAGCTGCTCTTTTATTTGCAACAACAAACAACTTACCTTCCCTTTCGACTCTAATTTTTATCGCACTTTTTTCTGCCTTTATTTCTTTTATATCAAGTGCTTTTTTAGGTTTTGAAGTATTCTTTATTATTTATTTTACATTAAAAATGCTAAATATTGATTTATACAATGCTGAAATGTCTGTTGTTGGTTTAATTCCTCTATTATGCGGACTTGGAACTATGATTGATGTTATTTTAGGAGCTTTTGGTTCTGCTGTTTCAAATATTTGGATATTACATAAAGAAAAGGGCCTATCGCAACTTGTTCATGTTCCATATAACAATATGCTATAATAGTAAAAAATGTTTTATCATATAAAAAAAATTCTTTGAAGATTTAGAGGACTTATGAAAAAAAAATATCAATTTGCAATTTTAATATCACAATTGATTATCTCATTTTTATTAATTTTTTATATTATTATTTCTTCAGTTTATAATTTTAAATTTTATTATAAAAATAATTTTAATTATCTATTAAATTTATTATCATATTTAGTACAACTTATCAGCTTTTCATATCTTTCAATTAAAATATTCCAAATGAATGATCCAAGAAGGCAAAGTTTTACTATTGTTTTTTCTTTAGCACTGCTTTTTCTATCTCTAAATATTTTATTAATTGTTCCAACCTTTTATAATACTTTTAATTTCTTTAATTTTTCTAAAATAAATATTGGAAAATTAAATCTTTTTACTTTGTTTTGTTCAATTTTATTTTTAATATTTTGTGGATTTAAACAAGATGTTAAAAATATTAAAAACATTAAAACTGAAATATCTTTTATTTTATTTATCTCTCTTTGTCTTTCCTATATTATTCCATTATCTTCACCAACAATAAGTAATCAATTTATTACTTTAGACTTACCTCTATATTCTAAAATATTATATATTTTTCTATCTGTGCTAGCAATATATAGCTTTATTCCTTCATATATCCAAGACAAATCATCTCATAATAAATATAAAACAGTTTCATTTATTTTATTTGTTCTTTCAAATAGCCTTTTAAAAACAAATAACTCTTTAAATATTATAACTTTAATAATAGCAACCTCAATCTTAATGCTTTCTTCTTTATATTTAATTATTAATTTAAAATCATATTCAATATAAAAAGATGGACTCTAAAGGAACTAATACCAATAAAATCCATCTATATTTTTTATAAACTATTATAAACTATTATTATTTATAATTAATTATTGATTTATCATAATCTTCAGGAGCATTTAATCCTAAAAAGTTCATAATTGTTGCAGGAATAGAACTAATACCTAACCCTTCATTCAAATTAATATCATATTCTCCATTATATTTTGAATCAAAAATAATACAAGGAACAGGATTAAGAGAGTGAGAGGTTTTTGCTTTTGGAACACCATTATCTTTTACTTTTAAATCTCCAGATTTTTCATGCTCAAACATATCATCAGCATTACCATGATCTGCTGTAATAATCATAACCCCACCGGCTTTTTCAACTGCTTTCTTAATGCGACCAATTTGTAAATCCATTGCTTCCATTGAACAAATAACAGCTTCATATATTCCTGTATGGCCAACCATATCACCATTAGGGAAATTTAATTTTATTACATCCCATTTATTTTCATTAACTTCTGTAATTACTCTATCAGCAATTTCTGCACATTTCATCCAAGGTCTTTCTTCAAAAGGAACAATATCAGATAATACTTCAACATATTCTTCTAAATCATTATTGAATTTACCAGACTTATTTCCATTAAAGAAATATGTTACATGACCATATTTTTGTGTTTCAGAGATAGAAAATTGTTTTATATTTGAAGCACATAAATATTCAGCCATAGTTCTATCAATAGAAGGTGGAGTTACTAAGTATTGAGAAGGTACATGTAAATCTCCATCATATTCCATCATACCTGCATATTCTACTTTAGGATGACGTTTTCTATCAAATTCACTTAATTCTTCTGCTTCAAAAGCTTTAGTAATTTCTAATGCTCTATCGCCTCTAAAGTTAAATAAAATAACACTATCATTGTCTTCAATAGTTCCTACAGGAACATCATTTTCAGCAATTACAAAAGGAGGTAAATCTTGGTCAATTGCACCAGTTTCTTCACGCAATGTTTCAATAGCTTGATGAGCAGAATTAAACTTTCTACCTTCACCTAAAACATGTGTTTCCCAACCTTTTTTAACCATATTCCAATTAGCATTATATCTATCCATAGTAATAACCATACGACCACCACCTGAGGCTATTCTAGCATCAAAGCTATTATCGGATAGTTCTTTTAAAAACTCTTCAAATGGATCAAAATAATCAAAAGCACTTTTTTCTCCAACATCATGACCATCTAATAAAGCATGAACTCTTACTTTTGAAACTCCATCTTCTTTTGCTTTTTTTATCATAGCTTTTAAAGTATCAATATGAGAGTGTACATTACCATCAGATAATAGACCAATAAAATGTAAGGTTGTATCATTATCTTTTACATTATTAGATAATTTAGTCCATGTTTCACCTTTGAACATTTCTTTTGATGAAATTGAATTAGATACTAATTTAGCACCTTGTGCAAAAACTCTACCACAACCCATTGCATTATGGCCAACTTCACTATTACCCATATCAGCATCAGAAGGTAATCCAACTGCGGTTCCATGAGCTTTTAGTTTTGTCCAGGGGTTATCTTTATATAAAGAATCTAAAACTTCAGTGTGTGCTTGATTAACAGCATCTCCTGTTTTATATTTACCAAAACCTACTCCGTCCATAATTACTAAAACAATAGGTCCATTACGCTTAATTTTACCATTAGATTTTAAGGCTTCTACCATATTAAAAGTCTCCTTATTTTATTTATTGATAATTAATTATTCATTATTATTAACTTAAGATTATAGAATAATTATACTTTAGTAAAGCTTTCTTATATTTGTAGTTAATTATTTTTACATAATATATTTATTATTTTTCATTTAAAGGTTTAGTTGCTCTTTTTAAGTATTCTAATGCCTCTTCATCTACTAAATCTTTTAGTTCTTGATATACCCAAGAATGATAAGAATTAATAAAGTTAAGTTCTTTTTCATCTAATAAATTTATATCAATCAATTTTCTCTCATAAGGACATAATGTCAAAATTTCAAAATTTAAAAATTGTCCAAATTCTGTTTTAATATCATTTTGAACTGAAAGTAAATTTTCAATTCTTATTCCATATCTATTTTCTTTATACAAACCAGGTTCATCACTAATTATCATCCCTTTTTGTAATTGATATTCATTTGTTTTAGGAGAAATATTTTGAGGTCCTTCATGAACATTTAAACGATGCCCAACGCCATGTCCTGTTCCATGAAAGTACGTTAAGCCATAATTCCATAAAAATTGACGAGCTAAAACATCAAGTTGATAACCTTTTGTTCCTTTAGGGAAGGTTTGTAAAGCTAAAGCAATATGTCCTTTTAAGACTAAAGTATAATCTCTAATTTGCTCTTCATTTGCTTTTTTAAACAATAAAGTTCTAGTAATATCTGTTGTTCCACTAACATAGGTTCCACCACTATCTAAAACTAATAATCCATCACAATCTATTTCTTTTGAACTTTCTTCACTAACACTATAATGGCAAAGTGCTCCATTTTCTTTAAATGCTGAAATAGTATTAAAAGATAAGTTTAAACATTCTTTATTTTTAAATCTTTGTTTTTCTAATTTTTTCGCTAAATCTAGTTCTGTATACTTTCCATTTTCAAAATCAAGACTTGCTAAAAAATTAACCATAGCAACACCATCAAGCAAATGAGCTCTTCTCATTCCTTCTAACTCAGTTTCATTTTTACAAGCTTTTAAACGTGTTGTAACTTCAATTTCATTTATTATTTTTAAATTTAAATCATTTAAAATATCACTAAAAAGAGAATTAACTTTTTCTTCATTTAATAAAATAGTTTTTTCTTTTTCTATCAAAGTTTTTAATTTTTCTACAATATTTTCATATGGATAAATTTCTAAATCTTTTTTTACATTTTCTAAAATCTCTTCATCAAATCTTTTATCATTTGTAAATAAAAAAGCTTTTTCTTTAGTTACTAGAAGATATGAAATAAATACAGGATTATAATCAATATCAGAGCCTCTTAAATTAAGAGTCCATGCAATATCATCAAGAGAAGAAATAAAAGCATAATCAGCCTTCTTTTCATTTAAATAAATTCTAACCATATTTAGTTTTTGCGCTCTTGAAAAACCTGTTAAATTTACATCTAATTCTACAACTTTATTATTAGGAATATTAGCTCTATCTTCCCAAATCTCTTCTAATAAATCTTTTGTTTCAACAACTTCTATATTTTCACAAGTTTTTTTAAAGTCTTTCTTATCTTTTATCATTAATGTGTCTTTTGAAAAACCTATTTTACTTGATGCTTCAAATTTTTCTTTAATAAAATCTTTTGGTGTTGGCGTATTCTCTATGTCTTTTTTCATAACAACAAATTCTGAATTTGCAGTTTGCTTATCTGCTTGAATAAAATAGCGTGAATCAACCCATAAATAAGCTTCATCTTTAGTAATTAAAACTGTACCTGCACTTCCTGTAAAATCTGAAATAAATTCTCTTGTTTTCCATCTCTCGCATACATATTCACTATTATGAGGATCTGTTCCATTTATATAATAAGCATCTAAGTTTTCTCTTATCATTATTTCTCTAAGTTTTTTTAGTTTATTTTCTACGTCCATTTTACGCCTCCATAGCCTTTCTTTTTTTAGTTTTTAATATTTTTAATAGTAAAATTCCTGATAATATCATAAGCATGCAAAATATTTGCCCCATACTAATATTAAATACAGATTGAAATAATGCTGGATTACTAGCTTTTTCATTTAATTCTATAATGAAACCCAAATTCAAATCAGGTTCTCTAAAATATTCAATAAAAAATCTTATACTTCCATATCCTATAAGATACCAAGATAAACAATATCCATAATATTTTTTAGATCTATTTTTCCTAATAACAAACCACATAAATAAAAATAAAACAAGCCCTTCAAATAAAGCTTCATACAATTGAGAAGGATGTCTTGGTAAATTAATAAACTCACCTATTGTATATTCGATATTAATTTTATCTGCGATGTTTCTTACCCATTCATAATTAGTTGATACTTTATCTGCAAATGGAAATAATATAGCAAAATTAGAAGTACTAATTCTTCCCCAAAGTTCTCCATTAATAAAATTACCTAGTCTTCCAAACGTATAACCTAGAGGTATTCCAATTGTTAAAACATCAGCAATCTCTAAAAAACTTCTTTTTCTTTTTTTTGCAAATATTAAGCCACCAACAATTGCTCCAACGAGTCCTCCGTGATAACTCATACCAGGTAACCCAACAAAAGAACCATTTCTAAAAGGCCAAAAAATTAACCAAGGATGAGTCCAATAAAAAGAGTTCCCATTATATATCAATACTGAAAAAAGTCTTGCACCAAGTAATAAACCAACAATACAAAACATAAATAAAGATTGGCTATCTTCTACATCTATTTCAATTTCTTTTTTATTAGCTTGAAGTCTAAAAATTCCATAAGTTATTAAAAAAGCTACTACATACATTAATCCATACCATCTTATTGGAAAATTAGGGATTATTTCTGGGGTTATCCAAGAAGGAAAATTTATAAATAATATCATATTTCAAAGTTTACTTGCGTATTTAGGGGTGGTCAACACCTAAAGTTGTATGTATTATGTTTAATATGAACAAGTTTATTAAATTTTTTATTATTTTATGTTTTTCAACAAATTTATTATTTGCTGGTGGAAGTTCTGATAATAACGAAACTCAAGCTGTTGCTGTTTCTCCTAATACACAAATAATTCAAGAAAATATTAACAATATTGCCTACCTATATCAAGTTATAGATGCATTATCAATTAATGAAATTGATAATGATAAAGCATTAGAAGCAATGGCTTCAGGTTTATTAGATTCTTTAGGCGATGATTATTCTTTTTATGTTTCAGAAGAGGCTTCTTCTGATTATGAAGAACAATCAACTGGTCTATATTCTGGAATTGGAACTTATTTAACTAAAAAAAACCCACAAGTAATCGATAAAAAAGAAAATATAAATGAAAAAGATTATTACATCAAAATATCTTCACCTTTTCCTGGAGGTCCTGCCGATAGAGCTGGGTTAAAAGCAAATGACTATATCACTCACATTGATGGAGAAGCTGTTAACAAATTAAGTGCTACTGAATCTTCATTGAAACTAAGAGGAGAGGTTGGAACTTCTGTAGTAGTTACAGTTTTAAGAGGAAATGCTTCTTTTGATATAACACTAATAAGAGCAACAGTAGAAACTCCTAGTACAACTAAAGATATTATTAATAATCACATTGGTTATATTCAAATATATCAATTCACTACAGTTACTACTGAACAATTTACTAAAGATATTAAAAACTTAATAAATAGTGGTGTTGATAGTTTAATTATTGATTTAAGAAATAATAGAGGTGGTATTGTTGATGCTGCATTAAATATTGCCGATTTATTCTTATCTAGCGATACCATTTTAATAACAAAACAAAAAGAAACATTAGAAAATAACATTCAAATAACTAAAGCTAATAAAAGTACTCTTGTTAAAGATACCTTTAAAATAATTCTCCTTGTAAATGGAGGTACCGCTTCTTCCTCTGAAATATTAACAGGTGCATTAAAAGATAATAATAGAGCATTAGTTATTGGATCAAAAACTTTTGGAAAAGGAATTATGCAACAAACTTTCCCTTTTGGAAAAGGTTTTGTTCAATTTACAGTAGCTAAATATTTAACACCAAATAATATTGATATCCATGAAATTGGAATAGACCCAGATATTGAAATAAAAGAAGAAGTTTTTGAAGATGAAGAAATTCCAATTTTTGAAGAAATAATGGAATCCAACAAAGTTATTAAATTTGTTGATAATAATCCAGAATACTCTTATGAAAACTTAGAAAAATTTGCTACTGAAATTAATAATGATAAATTAAATCGAAGCGCTTTAAAAGTCTTAGTAAGAAATGAATATTTATCAAGAATGGACTTTGATGATAGACCTGTTTATGATTTATTCTTAGATGAAGCTTTAAAAGAAGCTGTATATCAATTGGAGAAATAAATAAATGAGACAATATGTTTTACCTAAATACTTTAATGGAGAAACAATATTAAAGTTAAATAAGGAGGACAGCCTCTATTTTATAAAAGTATTAAGATTAAAAATTAATGATAAAATATTAGCAAGAGATCAAGAGGGAAAACCTTATCAAATAATTATTAAAGAAATTTCAAAAAATAATTGTACTTGTAATGTTTATAAATTAAAAGAAGACGAAGAGTTTGAAACTATAGATAAGCTTCCATCAAAAAAAGAAAAATACCCCAAAATTCACCTTTTTCAATGTGTTTGTAAAGGTAAAAAAAATGAAACAATTATAAGAATGGCTACAGAAATGGGTATTTCTTCAATTACTTTATTACAAAGTAAATATTGCATATCAAAAAAAGAAAACTCTAATAATCAGCGTTTTGAAAAAATTGTAAAAGAAGCTATTCAGCAATCTGGTTCTTCAATAATAACAAAGTTTAATAACACCCTATCTTTTGATAATTTTATTACTTCTTTAAATATACCACTATTTTTCTTTCATCAAGAAGACTTAGATAATAAATCCTTAAAAGAAAAATTAACAACTTATAATTCAAGTTCTGAATTAGGAATATTAATAGGGCCTGAAGGTGGTTTAAGTAAAGAAGAATGCAATAAGTTAATTGAAAAGAACTGCATACCAGTCACTTTGAAAACAAATATACTAAGAGCTGAAACTGCATCAATTGTTGCAATTAGCTCTATTCACACTCTTTTAATGGAAAAATAAAAACAATTATAAAAAAGCCATTGTTAATCTTCTTTAGAGATTAAACAATAGCTTTTCTTGTTTAACTATAGACCACAACCACTGCAGCCACCACTACTACAATTTCCATCACAACCATTGTTATTTTTATTTTTCTTAACAAAACTTACAATACCTGCAACTACAATTACTATTGCAACAATTGCAATTATCCAATTTACCATAAAATTCTCCTAAAATCCTAAAATTAGGCCAATTATTCGAATGGTTAAAGCAACAATATATGCTGTTAACATTTGCACACCAACACCACCCATTGTTTTACGCCAGGTTTTTAATTCTCTATGCATAGATCCAACTGCTGCAAGACATGGCATACACAATAAATTAAATAAAATATAAGCCAAACCACCACTTTTTGTTGGAATATCTCTTTTCACTGTTGGTAAAGCATTATTATCTTGACCTTCAATTAAAACATCTTCATATATAGATTTTGCTTCTTCATGAGAATAAACTCCATTTTCAAAACCAAAAGCTTCTAATTGTTTTTTACTAGCACTATTTTTATCAAAATATTCAGCTAAATAATCTTCACTTATATCATCTGAATAAACTTGAGCAAATGTTGTAACTACATTTTCTTTTGCTATCCATCCTGAAATAATACCTACGGTTGGTCTCCAACCATAAAAGCCTAAAGGGGAAAATATTGGACTAATAAAATCACCAACAGAGGCAATAAAAGAATCATCCATTTCACACATTACACTATTATTTTCATTATTAGCCTTATTAACTCCATTAAAAGAATTTACATTAAAATTTGTTAAAAACCAAACAATAATAGTAGAAGCCAAAATAATTGTTGCTGCTTTTTTAATAAAGCCTTTTAATTTTTCATAAGATCTATGAACTACAGAAACAATAGTTGGTATTCTATATTGTGGCAATTCCATCAAAAAGTTTGAAGTTGCACCCTTATACCAGATTTTGTTCAAAATCAAAGAAACAATAATTGCAACAATCATAACAATAAAATAAAGTAGAAAAGTAATATTTGCTGTTTTTAAAGGATCAAATAAAATAGCTACAAACAAAGCTATAATTGGCAATTTTGCACCACAAGGCATAAAAGGAGTAATAATAGTAGTTATATGTCTGTCTTTTTCTTCATCTAAAGCTCTAGTTGCTGTAATAGCAGGAACACTACATCCAAATCCCATTAATAAAGGAATAAAAGATTTTCCTGAAAGACCAAATCTTCTAAATATTCTATCAAGAACAAACGCAACTCTAGCCATATATCCGCTATCTTCTAAAATACTTAAAAAGAAATACAAAACTAAAACTAATGGCATAAAACCAAGAATAGCTCCAATACCACCCATTACACCATTAATAACCAAACCTTGGGCCCATGGCGCTGCACTAATAAGCGTTGACGAAACTAAAGATGTTAAAGCATCCCATAATAGCTCAACCCAGCCTGCAAAAACAACACCTAAACCAGGAATACCTAAAAATAATAAATTGTCTCCAATACTTATTTGAAAGACAAAATACATAATAATTGCAAAAATAGGTAATCCTAAAAACCTATTTGTTAAAATATTATCTAATTTACTACTATTTGTAATATAATTATCTTCTTCATCATTTTTTTTATAAGCTTTTTTTACAACACTAGTTATTTTTTCATAACGTGCATTAGCAATACCTTCTTCATCTAAAGTTTTAATTTTTTCAAATAAAGGAATCTTTTTTGGTTTTATATCGTTATCAATTGTTTCTTTTACAGCTTCAAACAATTCTTTTATACCATGATTATTTCTTGCTGAAATTTTAACAACTTTTACACCAAATTCTTTTTCAAGATATTCAGCATCAATAAATTCCCCTTTTTGTTCTAATTCATCACTCATATTAAGAGCTAAAACTGTAGGAACTCCTGTTTCTAAAATTTGCAAAGATAAATATAAATTCCTTTCTAAATTAGGAGACTCAACAATATCTATAACACAATCTGGTTGTTCTTTTACAATATAATCTCTAGCTATTTTTTCTTCAGCACTATAGGGTGAAAGAGAATACGTTCCAGGAAGGTCTAAAATGCTAAATTCATTATGCTTTTTCCAAGAACCTTCTTTTTTATCAACAGTAACACCAGGCCAATTTCCTACATGTTGTTTTGATCCTGTTAAAATATTAAATAACGTAGTTTTTCCACAATTAGGATTTCCCGCTAAAGCCAATGTATATTTATTCATTATTCTTTTATCCTTATTAGTATTTTCTATTCAACAAAATCAATTTTGATAACACTTGCTTCAGTTTTTCGTAAACTTAAATTATAGCCTCTTAACCTAATTTCTAAAGGATCTCCTA
>CAZPTG010000008.1:0-22694 GCA_964589355.1 uncultured Spirochaetaceae bacterium | reverse complement strand
AATATTTGATATATAGATTGCTACAATGACTAGTAAATATTTAATAAATGTGGAAGAAAAACTCTCAATTGCTAAATCTAATTCATTTATTGTTAATCTATTTGTTTCATTTAAAACTTCAAGAACGATTCTAGTTTGAGATATTATCATTGCATCTATAGATAGTGATATATCTTTTGAGCGTTTATCAATAAATTTTTGCATCTCAACAATTCTATAAAAATTATAAAGATATCTGTTAGAATAAATACTATGCCAATGATCAACTAATTTTAATAATACTTCTTCACTATCACCTTCAAAGGAGAAATTTACTTTGTTTTTTGCAGATAGTCGTTTACCATATAAATACATTTCATTAATTAATTCATCTTTGTTTTTATAATGAGAAAAAATTGTACTCTTTGCAATACCAATTTTTTTTGCTAAATCAGATAAGGAAATATTGTCTAATCCTTTAATTGATCCTTCTTCAATTATTATTTTAATTAAATTTAATGCAGTTTTGTTGTTTTTCATATTAATATATTACCGACCAATCGGTAGTATATCAAGGTGTAAATTCTTTATATTATTAACTTTATTTTAAAAAGATACTTGTTTGCATTACAATAAATTGATATAAAGTATTAGAAAATAAAAAAGACAAGGATGTAGAAACATGTACGCACTCGTTGAAATTCTCGGAAAGCAGTACAAAGTTGTTGAAGGCGATACAGTTCAAGTTGATTTAGTCAATCAAGAAGCTGGATCAAAGCTAGAATACAACTCCGTTTTAGCCTTAGTAGGTGAAGATGGTGCTAAGTTTGGTGCTCCTTATGTTGATGGTGCAAAAGTTGTTGCAACTGTTGTAGAAGACATTAAGGGCGAAAAAATCAAAGTTTATAAGTTCAATCGTAGAAAGGGTTATCGCAGGACACAAGGTCATCGTGAAAAATATTCTTTAATAAAGATCGAACAAATCGCTAAATAAGGAGAGAAGATATGGCACATAAGAAAGGTGGCGGCTCTTCTAAGAATGGTCGCGATTCTAATGCACAACGTTTAGGAGTTAAACGTTTTGGTGGTCAATTGGTAACAGCTGGTGAAGTATTAGTTCGCCAACATGGAACAAAATTCCACCCTGGTGCAAACGTAGGTTGTGGTTCTGACTATACTCTATTCGCAAAAATTGATGGAAGAGTAAAGTTTATTGAAAGAAAAAACAGAAAATACGTAACTATTGAAGCTGTAGAAGGCACTATAGCGGTTAATGATTTCACTAATCGCAAATGTCTTGTAAGTGAATAAGAGTACAAAAAAAAACAATAAAGGGTTCATATGTTTGGATTTTCCGACGAAACCTATTTAGACGTTGCCTCTGGAAACGGGGGCAGCGGTTGTGTCTCTTTTAGACGTGAAAAATATGTCCAAAAGGGAGGCCCAGACGGTGGCGATGGCGGCCGTGGGGGTGATGTTGTATTTGTTGTAAAAAACAATATAAGGACATTAGCTCATTTAAAAATGAAAAGATCTTATAGAGCTGAAAATGGAAGAAATGGTTCTTCTCAAAAATGCTACGGAGCTAATGGAAATGATATAGAGATACCTGTACCTCCTGGTACTGTTATTAAAGATGCTCAAACTGGTGATATAATAAAAGATTTAACTAATGTTGAAAGATGGGTTTTTTTAAAAGGCGGTAGAGGCGGTTTAGGAAACTGGCATTTTAGAACATCAACAAGACAAGCTCCTAAGTTTGCTCAACCGGGTGAAGCAGGGGAATCTTTAAGAATTGGTGTTGAATTATTAGTAATTGCTGATATCGGCTTTGTAGGCTATCCCAATGCAGGAAAATCTTCTCTTTTAAACTCTCTAACTAATGCAAGATCTAAAGTGGCAGGTTATCCTTTTACTACTAAAATCCCACAATTAGGTATGATGCGCTATGGTAATAATGATTTAGTATTAGCTGATATCCCTGGTATAATTGAAGGCGCTAGTGAAGGCTTAGGAATGGGTTATAAATTTTTAAGACATATTAGCAGAACAACAGGGCTAGCATATCTAATTGATTTATCTGATGATAGATATTTAAGTGCTTATGATACATTGGTTGAAGAGTTAAAATCTTATAGTCCAGAGTTGGTGGATAAGCCTAGTGTAATAATAGCAACTCATGTTGACGAAGATGGCACAAAAGAAAGATTAGACGAATTAAAAAAGAAATATAGTGATAAACAGGTAATTGGTTTATGTGTTTATTTTGATATTGGAGTAGATGAAGTAAAACAGGCTTTTATAAAAATTGTAAGCGATAATCAAGAAGGTAGTATTGAAACTAGAAGTGAAGAATCTGATGGAGGATTCACAACTAGAGTAGATAATGATGCCTATTATCCAGATAGTCCTGATGAGGAAACTCCATGGTAAAATATGCTATGTTTGGTGGAAGCTTTGATCCAATACATTTAGGTCATTTGCATCTAATTCATAACGTATATGAAAAAACAGGGTACAAGAAAATTATTCTTGTGCCTTTGTTTGCTAACAAATTGAAACAAGGATATAAAACAACAGATTCTATGGATAGATTAAATATGATTAATCTAGCTCTTGATGATTATAGAGAATTATATCCTAATGATGACGATTTAGAAATAATAATTGAAACTTGTGAAATTGAAAGAGGCGGTTATTCTTATACATTAGATACAGTTAATTATATTTATGAAAATTATAATATAGATAACAAACTGGGTTTATTGATTGGAGATGATTTGCTATCTTCTTTAACAAAATGGTATAAATTTGATATACTAAAAGAGAGTGTTAAATTTGTTATATGCAATAGAAATAATGATGATTTGCATGTTGACAATATAAATATAAATTATGAAATAGTAAATAATATTGTTTTTGAGGATGCCTCTTCAACAATTAGAGCCTTTGTTAAAGAAAATAAAGATATAGCTTCTTTAGTTTCAAAAGGAGTACTTAATTATGTTAAATCTCATGAGTTGTACCGAAGTTGATAATTTTGTAAAAAAAGAATTAAAACCAAAAAGGTATTTACATAGCGTTTCTGTTGCTGAAACTGCTGTTTACTTGAATTCTCGATTTTCTTGTGGTTTAAACAAGGATGATTGCTATAAATGTGGATTATTACATGATGTAGCTAGGAATTGGGAATCTGGTGATTTACTTCTTTATTCTAATAAGCATTCAATTGCTTTAGAAAAAGAGGAAATTTATAATCCTCAGTTGTTACATGCTCCAGTTGGTGCTTATATTGTCAAAGAATTAGGTTTTGATACTTATCAAGCTGCAATAAGATGGCATACATTAGGAAATAAAGATATGGGAAAATTGGGGCTAATTATTTATTTAGCCGATTATTTAGAGCCTAGAAGATCTTTTTTAACAGATTCTCAAAGAGTTGCATATAATAAGATGGAATCTCTTGAAATAATATGTCTAAATGTTTTGAAACAGATGAAACATCATTTTAAAGATAATGCTTTATCTTTTGCTAGTTCAACAAAAGGGTTATATGATTATTTAAAAGAAGGTGGCACTTTTTGAAGAAATTTATATATCTTTTTTTATTTATTCCTTTATTGTTTTCATGTAATAAAAATAATGAAAACGAAATAGTGTTTTTAGCAAAAGGATATATAGAAAATTATTTGATTATTATAAATAATGAAACTATTATTTGTATTAATTATGATAATAGAGAAATAGATGATTTAAAATTATTACAAAGATTAAAAATAGATGATTATAATGATATAACTTATAATGAATCATTGAGAGAAGATTTAATTAATGTAGTAGAAAAATATAGAGAAGAAGAAAATTCATTAGTAGAAACTTATTTGAATAATAAAGATGATTTATATGATTCACTTAGTTTAATTGTACAAAATTATAATAAAAGTAATTTATTATTAGTTTTAGAGAAAATAGAAAAACAGAAAGTATATTGTTTTAACAATTTAGAAGATATAAAAGATAGTGCTAATTATTTAGCTCTTTGGTTGGAACAAGTTAAGCTTTTAGAAAAAAGGAATGATTTATGAAAAACGAATTAGAAAATAATGTAGAAGAGATTGTAAAATATTTAGATGATCAAAAATGTAGAGATATTAATGTAATTGATGTAGAAGGTAGATGTTCATGGGCAGATGTTTTTGTTATTGCAACTGTAACAAGTATTGGACATTTGAGAGGTGTTACACATAATTTATGGTCTGTTTTAAATGATTTAGGTTTAAGTGTTAATGATAGACATAAAACACCAGCTGGGGATGGATGGGAATTGATTGATTGTAATTCAGTGGTAATCCATTTAATGAGTGAAGAATTAAGAGATTTTTATTCACTTGAAAAACTTTGGAAAGAAACAGAAAAATAGAGAGAAAAAACCTTTAGATTTATCTAAAGGTTTTTTATTAAAAGAATAATTGTGAGATAAGTAATATTTTCGTATTAAAACTTATATTTTTTTTGCAAAAATTTCATAAGTCGGTTATAATTAAGAAAAAATCAAGGAGCTTTTTATGAAAAAAATATTGTTGAGCTTATTAGTTCTTATTTCATTGTTGGGTTTAGTTGGTTGTGCAACATCTGAAGATGTTGTAGTCGAAGAAAAAGTAGAAGCTTCTAATTCAATGTTAGATCAATTACCTGAATGGATTTTAAGCACTCCAAAATCTGCTGATATGCATTATGCAGTAGGAACTGCAAAAGCTGCTAATTTGCAGACATCCATTAAAAGAGCAGAAGCTGAAGGTAGAACTGCTATTTCAGAATGGATTCAAACTAGTGTAAAAGAAGTTATCAAAACATATGTAAATGATGCTGGATCTGGAGATAATAGACAAAATATTGATGCTTTTGAAGCAATTTCAGTTCAAGTCTCTGAAAGTGTTTTAAATGGTGTAACTAGAGATAAATTATACCAAGCTGATGATGGAACAGTTTATGTATTAATGGGAATTCCATTAAGCAATGTAGAAAAATCATTTGAACCTGCATCCCAAGCTGTAGCTGAAGCTTATGAAGAAAATGAAGCTGCTGAAGCCGCTAATCAAAAAATGGCAGATGCTTTTTCTAAACTATTAAACGGTGAAATTTAAAAAAAAATAAAATGAAAAGATTAATATATATTTTAATTTCATTAATCTTATTAACAAGTTGTATTTCACAATCACAAAATGAAAGTGAAGTACAATTTATTGAGCCAAATCAAATACAAAAAGACTTATCATTTCTTAATTTGAGTAATTATAAAGACAATGTTTATGTCGGTGTTTCAAGCGTGTATAGTACAAAAGAAAAGATGCTTGAAGTAGCTATTATGAATGTTGCAAAAAATATTTTAATTGATGAATATTTAGTGTTAAATAAAGTTTTAATAAGTGAAAATAAGTCTGGATTTGGTTATACATATTTTAAAAGTAATGAATTATTTGTGTATCAAGATAAATATCTACCTGAAATTATAGAGGCTTTAGATATATTAGATATATATTTTTCAAGTGAAGCTGGGTGTATAGTAATTGCTGAAGATACTAGAAAAAAAGGCTATGATAGAGTTTATCAAGTTGAATATGATGAGAATAATATTCCAACATGGGTTAATGAAAGACCTGTTATAGATTCATATATAGTTGGCGTTGGCTCAACTCTTGGTTATAGATTGTTTGTTGATTCTCTCTATGCAGCTGATCATGAAGCAATTTATGACATTTCTTCGCAATATGGTAATATTACATCGTATTTACAAAATTATTATGCTATAAAACGATCTGATTTTTCAACTCGTTCTCAAGAGGGGAAAGTACATAAAGAATTGGCTGTAGTACAAGAATTAGAACATGTTGATTATTGGTATGATGAAGATAATAATATGTTTTATAGTTTAATTATTATGAAAGATAATAGGAGTAAATAATGAGAAAATTTCTTTTTATTTTATTAACATTAACTATATTATTAGTTAGTTGTGCAACAAAATCGCCATATTTAAGTGATCATCCAGAATTTAGTGAAGATGGAGCACCTTATTGGACTGTTTTAACTCCAGTTGATAAACACAGATACTACGGTGTTGGTATGGGGCAGTTATCAAACCCTATCAATAGTAAAATGAGAGCTGAAGCTGGGGCAAGGGATGAAATTGCAAGACAAGTATCAGTTCTTGTTAACACTGCAATTAAAAATTATTCAAATGAAGCTGGAATTACTGAAAACACACAAGAGTTAACTGCATTTGAAAACATTTCTCTTCAAGTGGTAAATACTACTCTTAGAAATGTTATTATAGAAAATACTTATCAAGATCCACAAACAAAAGCTATTTGGGTTATAGCTTCTTTTGATAAAAAATATTTAAAAGATGCCTATGAAGCTGAAGCTGAAAATGTGAAAAGAAGTCTTGAGAAAAGAAAAATAGCAGCTATTGAGTATTTAGCAAAAGCAAAAGATAGAAATGATCAAGCTATTGAACAAATAAAATTATATAATCTTGATAATAAAAATAAACAATTAAAAGCTTTAAAAGCAGCTTATGATAAAATTGTTGAAGAAAAAAATGAAGAAATAGAAGAATTAGAACAAGAAAATTCAGCTATAAAAATTGATAAAATGGTTGATTCTCTAAATGCAATAATTAATGAAGAATAAAATGGAGTTATGAATGAAAAAAATCAAATCAGTTTTACTATTACTATTAACTTTAGTAATTTTATCATCTTGTGCATCATTAGGAGTTACAAGATTAGATGAAGGGTATGATGAAGATTTATCAGGATATTGGAATGATACTGATATTAGAATGGTAAGTGAAAAATTAGTTAATCAATGTTTATCTGCACCTTGGATTTTAGATTATTTAATGGATAATTCTAATATGAAACCAACTGTTATAGTAGGTCAAATTCAAAATAGATCTAGTGAACATATGGATACAACAATTATTAGTAAAAAATTTGAAATGGCATTAGTAAATTCAGGTAAAGTAAATACTGTTGCAGATTTTTATTTTAGAGATGATTTTCGTGAAGAAAAATTAGATCAACAATATAATGCTAGTGTAGATACTGCTGCTGAATTAGGCGAAGAAATTGGTGCTGATTATATGCTTCAAGGAAGTGTAAAGTTTAATTTAGATCAAGTTTCTAATTCTGCAATTAGAACTTATTATGTTGATATGGAATTGATTAATATTGATTCAGGACAAAAGGTGTGGTTAGGACAAGAAACTGTTAAAAAGAAAGTTCAAAAAAGTTCTTACCGTTTTTAATATTATAAAAAGGGAGATACTGTGAAAAAAAAATTTGCTTTGTTTTTATTATCTATTTTTTTATTAAGCTCATGTTCTACAACAACAAATACTAATTCAATGCCCAATTGGTTTATTAATCAATATGATTCTTCCTATACAAAAAATAATTATGTTGTTGCAGTAGGATCTGGAGAAACAAAAGAAAAGGCTGAAGAAAACGCTAAAATTTCTTTATCACAAATTTTTAATACAAGTATTAAAAATGCAATTGTTACTTATGATAACAATAATTCATCCTCATTAAATACTAGGGGATATATAGATACAACTGTTGATGATTTAATTGGTGTTAATTTAGTTAATACTTATGTTAATAATGATGGGGTGTTTTTTGTTCGAGTTGCTTTAGATAAGAGAATTGCAATTAATAAAACAAAAGAGATTATTACTCCTAAAAATAATGAAATTAATTCTTTATTAAATAAAGGTAATATTGATGATTTTAAATATTTGAAGAATTTATTGAAAGCTCAAAAAATAGCTATATCTATTAGCAAATATTATGATCAATTATCGGTTTTAGAAGGATCTTTTATTACTTCTCCATCAATGAAGATTGAAGAAAAAATAGCAGATCTTAAAAATTCTCTTACTATAGATATTATTGTAAATTCTGATTCTAAAGAAACATCTAATAAACTAAAGAAAGTTGTTCAAACTATGTTATTAGATAGTGGGGTTTCTATTGATGAATCTTCAGCAAAATTAATAATAGATTATCAAGATAGTATGAGTGATGAAAAAGATGGTTTATATCAATGTAGTTTTAATTTAAAGCTACAATTAATAAATAACGATTCAATAGTATTTTCAATAAATAAAGATTCTCGTGGAATTGGTATAAATGAAGATAGTGCAAAAAACAAAGCCATGGAAAAAGCTTCTAAAATTGTAGAGGGAGAGTTGTTTTAATGAAAAAGCTTTTTTTGCCAATATTAGTTATGATTATTTTATTAAGTAGTTGTTCCACATTTGTAGATATAAGTGAAGCTCAAACAACATATTATCAAGGCGATTATGAGAGAGCGTTTAATCATTTAGCATTAAATGCTCCTCAGATTATTAAAAAGCAAGGTGAGATTGTTTATTATTTAGATGAAGGTGTTGTCTCACATTCTGCAAAAAAATATAATGTATCAAATATTAGTTTGGCAAAAGCTGAAAAAGCAATAGAAGCAAATTTTACAAAAAGTATTTCAGCAAATATTGGTTCATATTTATTAAATGAAAGTGTAAGAGATTATAATAGCTCTTTTTATGAAGACATTTATACAAGTATTTTTTTATCTTTAAATTATTATCATTTAAATGATATTGAGGATGCTATGGTTGATGTAAGGCGAAGTTTTGAAAAATTA
This sequence comes from uncultured Spirochaetaceae bacterium, assembly GCA_964589355.1. Lineage (GTDB taxonomy): Bacteria > Spirochaetota > Spirochaetia > Sphaerochaetales > Sphaerochaetaceae > Pleomorphochaeta. The sequence continues at coordinate 14,003 of CAZPTG010000008.1, read as the reverse complement.
CAATTAAGAGAGCAAGAACTTCCAAAATTAAGAGCTGAATTAGAAACTCAATTATCTGATAATAATGCAAAAGATATTGATTCAAAATTAAATGCATTTGATTCTTCATTTTATTCTTCTGCGTTAAGTTATTATTTATCTAGTTTATTCTCTTTCGAGTATGGAGATTTTGATACTTTTAGAATTTCTAGAGATAAAGGTATAACTACATATAAATTATTAGATAAGTACTATAAAGAAGATTATTATCAAGCATTTGATACTCTAAAAAAGGTAGATAAAGAAAAAACTATAATAAATTTTTTAGCTTTTTCAGGACTTTCACCAATAAAAGCTACAAAGATTGATAGAAATGTTTTAGTGCTTGATGAGTATGTTGATGATGATGGGGTATATCATAAGCCTTATTATACAAATGTTGTATATACGGTTCCTCAAAAAAGAGGAACGAGTGTTAATTCTATAGAAATAATAATGAATAATAAAAAATATTATCTTCAAGCTTTTGAAGATTTAGAATTAATAGCTTATGAATCATTAGAACAAATATGTAGCGCAGAATATGTGCGAGCATATGTAAGAGCAGTTTCTAGGGAGATTGCTAAATCGGCAGCTGATTCAGCTTCAAATGAAGAAAATTCAACAATGGTCAAGAGTTCTTTGTTTAGTGATCTTTTTACACTTTTTTCTTATGTATCTGAAGGTAGTGGAGATTTGAGAGGCTCTCATTTTTTCCCTGCAATGTCTTGGATAGGTTCCTTTATAGTTGAACCTGGTGAATATGATATTGTAGTTAATTATTTGGGTTCAAATAATAATATATTATATCAAGAAACTTTTGAGAATTATCAAGTTAAATCAAATAAGGCTAATTTAGTAGAAATTATTAGTGCAAAATAAGATATTGATAATTTGATATGAAAAGACGGCTACGTTTTTGGTAGCCGTCAAAAATAATATAATAATATATACTATTAAACGTTCAATAATTCTTCATCGGCACTAAATTCTTTGTTTTTAATGTTTCTAAAGATTTCAACAAGTTTTTTAACTGTTAATTTCTTTTTTTCATCACCTTTAACATCTAAAATGACTTCGCCCTCATCCATCATTATCAATCTTGTACCAAAATCAATAGCAAACTTCATGTTATGAGTAATCATCATAGCAGTAAGTTTCTTCTCTACAATATATTTTTCAGTTAATTCCATTACAACATCAGCATTTCTTGGGTCTAATGCGGCAGTATGTTCATCAAGTAATATTAATTTAGGATTGCTCATGACTGTCATTAATAAAGTTAAAGCTTGTCGTTGACCTCCAGAGAGAAGTCCTACATTATCTTTTAATCTATCTTCTAAACCAATAGGTTTTAATAATTCACTAAAAACTTTTCTTTTTTCATTATTTAAACTTATTTTTAAGCCTTTCATACCTTTTGTTGAAGCAGTGATTAAATTATCTTCAATACTCATATTAGCCGCAGTTCCTTTTGTTGGATCTTGGAAAATTCTGCCAATGTACTGAGCTCTTTTATATTCTGGAGTTTTTGTAATATCTGTATCATTAAAAGCTATAGATCCATTAGTTAAAGGGTAAGTACCACTAATTAAGTTGAATAAAGTTGATTTACCGGAACCATTAGATCCAATAACACAAACAATTTCACCTTCTTCAATATGTAAATTTACTCCGTTAATAGCAACTTTTTGATTAACTGTTCCTGGGTAAAAAACTTTTGTTAAATTATCTATTTTAATCATTAGTTTATTCTCCTATTTTTTAGTTTTTTGAATAGCATTCTTTTTTGCTACTCTGTCACTAGCATTTGCTCTACTTTTAGCAACCCAAAGTGATATGATAACTAATACACCTGTTAATAGTTTGAAATCGTTAGGAGTTATATTAATTAGATATCCATATTTTCTTCCAAAGAACATTAGAGTTTTATAAATAATAGCACCTAATATTGCTCGCAAAGTGATTAAAGAAATTCTATTACTTGAAAATAGGAATTCACCAATCATTATAGCCGCAAGACCTTGAACAACCATTCCTTGACCTAAATTAGCATCAGCAAAACCTTGGTATTGAGCTAACAAAGCACCGGATAAAGCAATTAATCCATTAGAAACACCGATACCTAATAATTTTAGATATTCAGGGTTCATTCCTTGGGAGATTACCATTTGCTCGTTTCCACCTAAGGCTCCAACTGCTAAACCTAAATCAGTTCTAAAGAAAATATCAATAATAACTTTTACAATTAAAACAACAAAAAGTGTTCCAATTAGAACAGCAATTGAGGAGTTTAAATAACTAAATTTTTCAGGAAGAATAGAATAATATGTTTCTATTCGTAATAATGGTACATTAGCTCTATTTCCTAGTATACGTAAGTTAATAGAATATAGCATTGTCATAGTTAAAATACCAGCAAGAAGCCCAGGTATTTTAAATTTATTGTGTATTGTAGCTGTTACCATTCCAGCTAAAGTACCGGCTAAAAAAGCTAAAATAAGAGCAAAAAAAATGCTCCCGCCATTAATTATAGTTATAGTTGCAACAGCTGCGCCAGTAGCAACCGTTCCATCACAAGTTAAATCTGGAAAATCTAAAACTCTAAAGGAAATTAAAATTCCAATTACCATAATGGAGAATATTAATCCGTCAACAAAAATCCCTTCAATCATAAAATACCTCTACCTAAGAACAATGATAGGATGCCACGTTTGCGGCATCCCAAGAAAAATAATAAAAGATAAATAAAAAATATTTATTCTTTGCTAGTTTTAACACCATCTTCAATAACTACAGCTGCAGAATCTAATAAATCATCACTGATTGAAATTCCTAAATCTTTAGCTACATCAAGATTGAACCATAGTTCAAAATCAGATGGATCTGTTAGATAAACTGAACCAATTTCTTCAGGAGATGTACCTGTTAAACATGATTCAACTACCTTACCTGTTCTCAATCCTAAGTTATAATAATTAAAACCCCAAGATACTAAGCAATCTAAATCGCCTGTACTAGTTGGATCAGCACTCATGTAAGGTTTATTTGCTTTGTTACAAACATCATCTATACTTGTAACTGCAGAAATAACTGTGTTATCTGTTGCAACATAAATTGCATCTACTCTATCAATAATTGATTGAGTTGCCATTTTTACTTCACTTGTATTTGAAACAGCAGTTTCTACAAATTCTACGCCTAATTCAGCACATGCTTCTTTAGCCATTTCCATTAAAACAACACCGTTTGCTTCACCACTAGCATAAATATTACCAATAGTCTTAGCACCAGTTAATTCAACTAATAATTCAATTTGAGCTGAAACAGGATTTAAATCAGAAACACCACAAAGATTACCACCTTCAAGTGAAGCACTAATTGGATCCGTTACAGCAGAGAAAACAACAGGAATCTCTCTAAATACATTAGCAAGAGATTGAGCTGAAGGAGTTGCAATACCTACAACTAAATCACAATTATCACTTTTTAATTGTTGTGCAATTGAAGCTGCAGTTGAAATATCTCCATTTGCATTTTGTAAATTATATTCTACTTCTAAATTAGTTGTAGATAAATGATCTTGAATACCTTGTTCAACAGCATCTAAAGCTGGATGAGGTAATAATTTTGATATACCAATTTTTTTTACATTTGATTGTTCTTTGCTACCTTGAGCAAAAATACTAGTAGTAGCTAATCCTAAAATAAGTAATAATGATAATATTTTGTGATTTTTCATAATTCTCTCCTTTGATTATATGAGTGCTAATATACAATAAAAAAGCTGTTTTGTAAATTGCTATATACAAAAAATGTAAAAATATTCAAGCAATATACATAATAACATTTTTTAATAAAATGTAAAAATAAAATCACAAAAAAAAAAGGCCAAAGGCCTTCTAATTTTAATATTCCCATTCATCTTCATCTCTTGAAAAGAATTCTTTTTCAAAGGTTTCTTCATCCTCATCATCATTCTTGTCTTCAATATCAACGCTAATACCTTCTAACTCATCTTCAAAATTTTCATCGTCACCAAATAAAAAGTTATCATTGATCAAGTCTTCATCATCAGTTAAATCATCTAATAATTCATCATCATCAAAATCCCCAACTGGAGGAGCATCCAAATCTTCGATGAATTCTTCATCATCAAAATCTAAATCATTGAAGTATCTCTCCTCTTCAAGATCTAATTCATCATCGATTTTTTCGCTTGCCATAGTTTTCTCCATTTTTCTTATATAATAAATATCTAAATTTATGATAATTTAGACCTTTTCTCTCGTCAATATTTAAATCAATTTTTTTAGTTTTTATAATGTGTTTTTTTGATTATTATGCTTAAAATAATAATTTTTTTTGATTTTAACAAGTTTGCATTATAATTTATACATATATAAAAAAAATGAAAAAAAAATGTAATCTTTTTCATATATATTTGTATTATAAAGTATAGCATATTAAGAAGAGGACTCCTTATGAATAAAATCAAAAAAATATCAATTTCTTTAATCACTTTAGTATTAACTTTAGTAATATTTATCTCTTGTTCAACTTCAGTTTCTGTATCTTATTTAAAACCAGCAAAGTATGATTTAACACAGTATAAGCATTTAGCAGTGGCATCTATGAAAGTGGTAGATGTTCCACCTTTTTCTGAAAGTTTTGTATCTGTTCGTTATGACGATTTTGAAGATAGATTATTTAGTGGTTATGATAATAGAATAGCTTATGATGTAGCTGAAGAGTTTAGTCAAAGTCTCTATTTAGATCTTTATAAAACAGCTTTTTTTGAACTAGTTAAACCAGAAATTACAGATATTTATATTGATAATTTAAAATATGGTGTTAATTCATTAAATAGATTAAGAGATTTGGGCGTACAAGCTTTGTTAATAAGTCAAATTGATTATTTTGATTATCAAGAATATCCAATCATTGGCGATTACATAATGATTGAAAATCCTGAATATACAAGTGATCCTACAAAACCTCAATATATTGAATCTGATCAAAGAGAAGTAACTATAATGCAACAATCTAATGTTAAATATAGTTATAAAGTAGTTGATATTTTTAATGGAAATATTATTGCATCAGGATCTTTTAACAAAAATGTTAACAATGAAGTCGAATATGAAGAAGATTTGATATCATTACCTTCTATGAAAGATTTGTATGAAAAAGCACTCCATGTAGGAGAAAAACAAATTGTTGAAGATTTATCTCCTCAATATATAACTACAAATATAAAATTGAAAAAAGATAAAAATGCAGATTCTTATTATAATTTAGGAATTGAAGCAGCTAAAAAAGGTAGTTTAAAAGTTGCTTATGATAATTTTAATAAATCTTGGAATGAAAATAATATTTATTCTTCAGGATATAATTCTGCTTTGGTTTTGGAAGCCTTAGGTAATAGGGATAAAGCTATTGAAAGAATGAGAAAAGTATATAATTATTATAATAAGGTTGAAGCATATGAACAATTGCAAAGAATGCAACAATATGAATATGAAACAAATGTAGCTCAATCTCAAATTAATAATTAGGAAGATTTATGGAGTCTAAAGAAAAAAAAGATATTTTTGTGGTAGAAAGTGAAGATGGGAAAAAAATATTTGAAGATAATAAAGGTGAGGGTAAGATTGCAGTTGTAAATTTTACAAATTCAGTTGTAATTTTACCAAGTCCTAGTATTGTTGTGAAAAAATATCAACCTACTAAAACTGAGGTTGCGTTCTCTCAAATAAAACGATGGATTAGCAGTGAAGCTTTTAGCCAAATTTTTTTAATTGGTGCTTTAGATTGTTTTGAAAAAGATTTAATATTTGATTGGTTATTAGATCATAAGCAAAAGCAAGGGTTTCCAAATCTTATCGTTTCAGGGAAAAAAATTGATAAATTTTGGTTTGATTTAGGAGCAAAAAATATAAAATAAAAAATTAATTTATATTTTATAGTTATTTTTATGGCATAAAAACTTAATATTGAAGGTTATTATAAACAATAACAGCCTATTTTCTATGGCCTTATCTTTTTATCTTCACTTTATCAATAAATTAGGGTATACTTATTTTATGAGTTATATAGATTTTCACACACATATTCTTCCTGATATTGATGATGGAGTATTAACTTTTGATAATTTAGATGAAATGCTAAATATATATTCAGAAGTTGGTTTTTCTAAAATTGTGTGTACACCTCATTTATATAATCCCTATGTAAAAACAAATGTAAAAGAGATAAAAGAAACATTTTATAAGGTAAGAGATTTGGCAAAACAATCATATAATATTGATTGTTATATAGGTTCTGAATATTATTATTACAATCAAGATAATATATTGGGTATACCGATTAACTCTAAGTTTCAATTAGTTGAATTACCAACTACTTTACCTCCATCAGATTTTATTGATAAATTTTATCAATTGTCAAAAACTGGGATGAAAATTATTTTAGCTCATGTTGAGCGTTATCCTTATTTAAGAGTAGGTTCTCCTGAATTGGATAAATTAATAAATATGGGTGTTTTTATTCAAATTAATGCATCTAGTTTAGCTTATAATAATGGATTAGAATTTGTAGAAAATGAAATCGCAGATATTATTGCAACTGATAATCATGGAAATATGAAATTACCAATACAGTTTATGCAACAAATTGATAGATATCCATATCTCAAAAAAAGAATGGAAAAAATAAATTTAAATTATTTCTAAAATAAGGGGGAGATTAACGTGTTATTAAACATGTCTATTGAAAATTTTAAATCTGTTAAAGATCAGCAAACAATTTCGTTTGAGGCTATTAAGGATAACAGATTTTCAAAATCAAAAATTGTTCAGGTAAATGATAAGCTTAATTTAATAAAAAGTGCAGCTATTATTGGGCCAAACGGTGCTGGAAAAAGTTCATTTGTTCGTGCTTTAGAATCGTTGAAAAGTATTATTTGTTCATCAGAGGATGTTAATAATCCTTTACAAATACTTTCTGGAACATCTTTTGCTTATACTAGAGAAAGAAATACCCCTTGTACAATTACACTAAGATTTGTTTTAGAAAAAGGTAATTTGAATAACTTAGAAGAAGAACCTTCTATAATAGGGATTTATTCTTTTTCTGCAAACAATAAAAAAATTACTAAAGAATCATTGTACTTTGTTTTTAATCGAAGTAAGAAATTAATGTTTGAAAGAATTGAAGAACTTGATCCTTTAGCTGATGAAAATTCTCCAATTTCTTATAAATATCGCTTTGGTAAAATGTATCGTGGTGAAAAAAAGCGTTTGATAAAAAAGATTGATGAAAAACATACATTTTTAGCTGAAGCTGCTAAAAAAGGTGGTGAAACAACAACTTCAGTTGTAAATTGGTTTGATACAAATTTACATATTTTACCAATGGGGGTTTCTTCCTTAAGTGAGAAATATATTATTAAACAAATTAGTGAACATCCTAATTGGGTTGAACAATTAATTAATTTTTTATGGGCTTTAGATATTACAGATATAAAAAATATTCAAGTAATAAAAGATCGCCTTGTATTTTCTCACACAAATGTAATGCAATCTTATGCAACTTATTATTCTCTTGAAAGTTTGTCTTTAAGACGTTTATGTTTAATAGGAATAGCTTTTTTTGAAAGTTTTATAGAAAACAAAACTTTAATAATTGATGATTTTGGTATGCTATTGCATCCAAATGTATTAAAACATATTATTGAAATATTTGAAGAATCGAACGAAATAACAGGCTCTCAATTATTAGCAGTGGATTGTAATCCATCTTTGTTAATCCCTGGTTTACTTAGAAGAGATGGTGTTTATTTTGCTCAAAAAAATGAGAAAAGTGAAACTGTTTATTATTCATTAGCTGATTATAGATATTCTAGATCAAGAGATTTAACTAGTGAGCAATATATGCATGGAGCTTTTGGAGCTCTTCCTTTATTAAGTGATTTTTATTTTGTAAATGAAGAAAAGGAGGATAAATAAGGATGATTAAGCGTAAAAGAAAAAGTGAAGCACCTAGAAAAACAATGTTAATTGTTTGTGCAAGTGAAAAAGAAGCTTTATTTTTCTCCCAAGTAAGAAAAGATGCTAGATATTCAAATTTAAGTGTGAAATGGGCAAATGGTGTTTCAAATTTAGAAAAATTAATAACATATGCTTCTAGAGAAAAAACAAGAAATAAATTTAATGAAGTCTGGTTAGTATTTTCTTTTGAAGATTTAAATATTGGAGTAACTGATGTAAAAGAATTAATGCCAATTGCTGAGAGAAAGAAAGTTAATCTTTGTTGGAGTAATCCTGGTATTAGTTTATGGTATCTTTTCCATTTTAGATCTTCAAATGGGTTAATTAAAGATAGTGAAAGTATTATCAATGCAATTAAAAAAGAAATACCAGATTTTGAAGATACTCCAAAGTATTTACGAACTGTTGGATTGAACTTTTATCAAAAAATTTGTGTAAAAGATAATGAAGCTAATAGAAATGCTAGATCTTATAATGAAGCTGTAGAGCCTATATTAGGATTGTCTGCAATTAATTATATTAATTTACATCTAGCTATAATTGAAAATTGTGGCAAAGCTAATTTCACACAAAATCAGAGAACGATAGGATAATTAAATATATATATAAGATATTTAAAACTATTTTAGCATTTAGCTAGAATAGTTTTAAATTTTTAATCAAAGTATTCAATATTTATTTAAGCAAAGTCATTTGTGGATTTGATAGTATTATCATGATGTGCTAATGAGGTTAATAGAGAAAAAGATAGCAAAGAAAACGTCATTATTTATTTTGATTTTAAATAATAATAATAAATTAGGGATAAAGAAAATCTTGAATAATCAAAAAAGGGCTTTCCTTTATACAAATTGAATTTTTTGTTTGTTTTGTCTTTATATAGGAGTTTTTTATGAATGAAATAATAAAATTATGTGAAGGATATAGTAGGCTTGATAAAACAGATAATTTATATAATTTATTAGAACCTTTTTATATAAATGAAAAAACTAAACCTATTAAATGTGCAACTCCTTGGAAGATGATTCATAAAAAAACAAGTGATGTTGCCATTTTAGCGTTGCATGGATATAAAGGATATCCTGGTGAAATGATATATCCAGGATTAAAATTATATACAGCAGGTTTTGATGTTTTTTGTCCAAGGTATCCAGGACATGGTGTAAGTAAAGAAGATTTTTGTAATACTGATATGAATGATTGGTTATCTTGCGCAAGAACATCAATTGGATATCTAGAAAAAGACTATAAAGAAGTTTATGTTATGGGTCATTCAATGGGTGCATTGATTGCTACAATTATTTCAAAAGAATTTTATGTAAAAAAAGTTGCTCTTATAGCGCCAGCTTTTAATATAAAAAATTTATCATATCTAAAACTAAAAATATTAAAATTATATAAAAATGAAATTAGTATTTCGTGGAAAGGTGATAAAAGTTTTTGGGGAATTTGTGAAAGGGATGAAGGAGATGATGATTATTTAGGTAAAACTTATTGGTCAATAATTAATTTAAAGCAGATAAGTGAATTAACTAAGATAAAAAATCTTGCTCTATCCTCATTGAATAAATTATCAAGTGATACTTTATGTGTTATAGGTGATAAAGATTCTTCAGTTGATTTTATGAAAGTAGAAAAATTATTAAAGAAAAAATTAGAAAAAATCAATATAAAAGTATTAAAAGATGTAAATCATTTATGCCAATATTTTAACAAAAAAGAAAAAAGAGATTTATGTAACGATACAATTGTTAATTTTTTTCTTGATGCAGAATAATATAAGGTCTTTTAGTAAATGGGTTTTCAATAAAAGAACTATTTAAATTAAAATATTTTTTAATATTTTCTTTTGTAATAGTTTTTAATGTTTCTCCATATGTTATTTGATTATCTTTTATTAATAAAACTTGATCACAATAAGATAATGCTAAGTTAATATCATGTAAGGTAGTAATTATAGTTATCTTTTTTTCTTTTACTAAGAATTTTAATAAATTCATTATTTCTAATTGATGAAGAGGATCTAAATTAGCATTTGGCTCATCTAAAATAATAATTTTTGTCTCTTGAGAGAGAGCCCTTGCTATAATTACTTTTTGTAATTCTCCTCCGCTAAGTTCACTTATATATTTATCTTTTAATTTATCTATTTTTAATAATTTTATTGTATCATTTACAACTTTGTTATTTATATGATAAAAATCATCATAAGAATATCTTGAAAGTTTAATATAATCAATTGTTTTTATTTTTGGCATTTGAATCGAACTTTGTTCAACATATGCTATATTTTTTGCAATTATTGAGTTGTCTAATTTATTTATATCTACACTATCATGATATATAGATTGATTATTAATTTTTAATAATTTTATTATTGCTTTTAATAGTGTTGTTTTTCCGCACCCATTTGGTCCAAGAATTCCATTAAGATTTCCTTTTTTAAATTTTAAGTTTAAATTTTCAAATATATTTTTTTCATTATAATTAAAATTTAGATTTTCAATTTCTATTTTCATAAGATATTTGCCTTTGCTTTTTTTAATACATAAATAAAAAATGGGGCTCCAAATAAAGCAGTTATAATACCAATTGGAATTTCAGTGTTAGTAATTAATAATCTAGCTATTACATCACAAAAAAGTGTAAATATTGCACCTAAATATAATGATAAAGGTAATATTATTCTATGTTTTAATGGAAAAATTAGTTTTACAATATGAGGAATAATTAACCCTATAAAGCCAATTGTTCCAGCTATTCCTACACAAATACTTGTTAATAATGTTGTAATAATTAATATAAATATACGTTGTTTTTTTACATTTACCCCAATTGATTTTGCAGTATCTTCACTTAATAATAATACATCTAATTCTTTAGATTTAGATAATAATATGATAATTAAAATTATCATTATTGGAGATGTATATAATATTTTTTCATAAGAGCTTAGAGTAAAGCTCCCCATTTGCCAAAATATTATATTTTGTAATTTATCTCTGTTAAAATATAGTAAAAGTGAATTTAGAGCAGAAAAGAAAAAATTTATAGCTAACCCTGATAATAATAAAATTAGAAGGGAAGACTTATTTTTTCCAGCTAGAGTAAAAATTATAAATGCACTTAATAGTGCAAAAATAAAAGAGAATGCGAATGTTCCCCAAATCCCATTAACAAATACAAATAAATTAAAAACACTAGCAATAGTAACTCCAAGAGCAGCTCCTGATGAAATACCTAATAAATAAGGTTCAGTTAATGGGTTTTTAAATAAAGTTTGGAAAATTGCACCGCAAAGTGATAAGCTCATGCCAACCATAATTGCACTTATAGTTCTAGGTATTCTTAAATTTATAATAATAAATTTGTGAGAGTTTTGCACATTTTCATTATGTAATAGTATATTAATTACTTCATTAAATGGTATTTTTACACTCCCTTTAGAAATTGATAAAAAAATAGTAAAAACACCTAAAATAATACTTGTTATTATGAATATTGATGCTTTATTTATTCTAAAATTCATCTTGATATATTATCTTTGCTAATTCTAACAAGCCTTGAGCATTTCTAACTCCTTGTCTATCTAGCATATTATTATCTATTTCATAAACTTTATTTTCTCTTACAGCTTTTAGTGTAGAATATGGATATGTGTTTATAAATTGGTTCTTAGAATCAAAATATTTAGATATTATGATAATATCAGGATCTTTTTCTATTAGCTGTTCAATGCTATAATTCCATCCACTTACATTTTTTGCTATATTATCTGCAGAAATTAAATCAAACATTTTCCCAATATAAGTGTCTCCTCCACAACTAAAATCTCCCCATGATCCAAATCCAACTACATAATATACACTTTTAGATTCAAGATCTTTTGTTTTTTGAATAATTGATTTTATTAATTTGTTATTTTCTTCAATAATTGAGATTGCTTTTTCATCTTCATTAATTATTTTTCCAATTTGTTCTATGAGCTTATTAGAGCCTTCTATACTATTATCATCATAAAGTGCGATTGCAGGGATATTCAATTTAGTTATACTTTCTAATACATCTTTTGGACAATGGGCAGATCCAATGACTAAATCAGGATTTAATTCAACTATTTTCTCAATATTAGGATTGGTAATATTTCCAATACTGTCTAATTCTAAAACTTGTTTTGGAAAATCACAAAAGTCTGTTCTACCAACTAATTTATCAAAATTTAAAGCACCTATTATTTCTGTAATATTAGGGCCTAATGATATAATTCTTTTTGGATTGTTAGGTATTTTTACTTCTCTTTGATAAGAATCTAAGATAGTGCTAGTTTTTGAAATATTAATTTCTTCTTTTGATCCTTCACTAAAAACTGAATTAAGTGAAACTAATAAAAATAAAAATATAAATAATATTTTTTTCATAAAAAAATTCTCCAATTGTGGAGGCTTTGGCCATAGCCTAAAGTCCAGTAGGTTATGCAATAATTAGTGGTCTGACTTTAACAGTAGCTGGTCTGTAAGGATTTTCACCTAATTCACATTTGCAATTTCATTATAAATTATTAATTAGATATTAATAAAGCTTTTTTTTAATAATAATTAATAAATTGAGAAAAAATATAAGATTAATTTTTATATAGATTTTTGTACTAACCTTTATATATATTGTTGTTTCAATTGTTGCCATTATTATCAAATTCTAGTAATCTTATTCTAAACGTTTTTGTCAAAGGAGCTCTTTATTTTATGAGTGTTAGAGTACGTTATGCACCTTCTCCTACTGGATTACAACATATTGGTGGAGTAAGAACAGCATTATTTAATTATTTTTATGCAAAAGCTCAAGGTGGACAATTTCTACTTAGAGTTGAAGATACAGATAGAGAAAGATATAGTGATGAATCATTAAATGATTTATATCAAACATTAGAATGGTTAGACATCAAATGGGATGAAGGTCCCCTTGTTGGTGGACCTTATGGCCCATATGTTCAAAGTGAACGTTTCGATTTATATCAAAAGTATGCAAAGTTGTTAGTCGAAAAAGATATGGCATATTATTGTTATTGTACTCCAGAAAGGCTTGAAGAAGTAAGAAAAGAGCAAAAAGCTAAAAAAAGTTCAACTCAAGGTTATGATAGACATTGCAGTAATTTATCTAAAGAACAACGCGAAGATTATGAAAAACAAGGTATAAAGCCAGTTATCAGATTACGTGTTCCATCTGATGGAAAAACAACTTTTCATGATGTATTGATGGGTGATATTACAAGAAAAAATAAAGATATTTCTCCAGATCCAGTTTTATTAAAAAGTGATGGGTTCCCAACTTATCACTTAGCAAATGTTGTAGATGATCATTTGATGGGTATTACACATATTATGAGAGCCCAAGAATGGATTCCATCAGGTCCTTTGCATATCATTTTGTATAAAGCTTTTGGATGGGAAGCTCCAATTTATTGTCATCTACCTATGGTTATGGGAAAAGATGGTCAAAAATTGTCTAAAAGACATGGCTCAACAAGTATAAAAGATTTTAGAGAGAAAGGTTATTTAGCTCAAGCATTAATGAATTATGTAACTTTAGTTGGTTGGTCTTTTGATGATAAGAGTGAATTCTTTTCTAAAGATGAGTTGGAAAAAGTTTTTGATATTACAAAAATACACAAATCTCCTGGAGTTTTTGATTATAAAAAGTTAGATTGGTTTAATGGACAATATATTAGACAATTAAGCGATGAAGAAATAAAAGAAAAAGTATTGCCTTATTTAGTTGATGCAAAATTTGTAAGTGAAAAAATTAGTGAAGAACAACAAAATATTTTAGATAAATTAATCCCCTGTGCAAAGCCAAGATTAAAAGTTTTATCAGATATTGTTGGTTTATCAGAGTTTATATTTACAAATCCTAAAATTGCCGATAAAGAGATGTTTG
>CAZPTG010000007.1:0-22800 GCA_964589355.1 uncultured Spirochaetaceae bacterium | reverse complement strand
TGTATGGATTAGACCTACAGGAGATATTACAGCAGCAGTACCACATAAACCACATTCTGCAAAATCTTCAACCTCTGATAATTTTACAGCTCTCTCTTCAACTTCCATATTCAATATATCTCTTGCTACAATTAACAAAGATCTTCTTGTAATTGAAGGTAATATTGTATCACTTTTTGGAGTAATAACTTTATTATCTTTAGTAACAAAAATAAAATTAGCTCCACCTGTTTCTTCAACAAAGGTTCTAGTTTTTGAATCTAAATACATATTTTCAGCATAACCTTTTGATTTTGCCAATTTACCAGCATATAAACTCATTGCATAGTTTAATCCAGCTTTTATACTACCTGTTCCATTTGGTGCAGCTCTATCAAATTCACTAACCATTATCTTTATAGGTGATAAACCACCTTTAAAATATGCACCTACAGGTAATGCAAACAATCTAAATTGATACTCATCACAAGCACTAACACCTATAACAGGAGAAGAGCCAATAATGAAAGGTCTTAAATAAAGAGATGCAGAAGAACCATAAGGGGGAACAAAATGAGCATTCGCCTTAACAACTTGATCAACAGCATCTAAAAACATCTCTTGAGGTAATTCTGGAATACATAATCTTTTACAAGTATCTGCCATTCTTTGAGCATTTAATTCAGGTCTAAATACTACAACTTTACCATTTTTTGAAGTATAAGCCTTTAAACCTTCAAAACAAGTTTGTGCGTATTGAAAAACACCAGCACTTTCATTAAGTGTAATATTTTCATCATCAATTAACTCACCTTTACTCCATTGTCCATTTACACAATGAGCAACATATCTTTTATCAGTTTTAGTATAGTTAAAACCTAAATTACTCCAATCAATATTTTTCTTTTCCATATAAGCTCCTAAGCATTGAAAAATTAGCTTTTTAGAGAATTTTAATCACTTAAGAAAAATGTGTCAATTTATTTTAGTGTTTTTTATTTCTATTATTCGATTTTTTTTGTATATTTTTTCTATTTTTATACAAATTTTGATTATTGTATCTAGGTTTTAGTACATTTATTAAATCCATACGATTAGCTTTCTTTAAGGCCTCAATTACTAAAGATCTATTTTCTATTTTATCGAATTGGAGAATTGCCCTTTGCAATTTTTTCTCTCTACCTTTTGGAACATAAACTTTAGCAAAATTTCTATTTGGACGTGGATCTAATCCAGTATAATACATACAAGTAGAAACTGTAGAAGGAGTTGGATAAAATTCTTGTCCTTGATCTGGTACAAAACCGACCTTTTTAGTATGAAGAGCCAAATTAATAGCACTTTGTAGAGTTGATCCTGGATGTGCTGCTATAAAATATGGGATTGTATATTGTTTTTTATTTAATTTATTATTTGTATCTTTAAATGCCTTTATAAACTCATCATATATATCAACACTAGGCTTTCCCATGATATCTAATACATTAGGATCAACATGTTCAGGTGCAATTTTTAATTGACCACTTACATTATTTAAAACAAGATGATTTAAAAACTTATCTCTTGTTTTTGATTTTGCAACTCTCATTAAATAATCAAATCTAATTCCAGACCTTATAAAAACTTTTTTTACATCTTTAATACTCTCAATTGCCTCTAAAACTTCTAAATACCTTTGATGAGAATCTTTTAAGTTTTTACAAGGATTTGGAAACAAACATTGTTTTGTATCACAAGGACCACTTTTAATTTGTTTATCACATGCAATATCTTGAAAATTTGCTGTTGGTCCACCTAAATCATGTATATAACCTTTAAAATTTGGTAATTTTGTTAATAATTTTGCTTCTCTTATTAAAGATTCTTTAGACCTAACTTGAATCATTCTTCCTTGATGAGATGTAATTGCGCAAAAAGAACACCCTCCATAACAACCCCTATTACTTGTTATTGAAAACTGAACCTCTTTAAGAGCAGGAATTCCTCCAAATTTGTCATAATCAATATGAGAAACCCTTGTAAATGGCAATTCATAAATCCTATCCATTTCACTAGTTGTTAATGGCCTTTGTATTGGATTTCTCAATACAATTCTATTTTCAGATTTTTGTATTAAGCACTCTTCTCTCATTGGATTTTCATGAAGCATCTCTATTTGAAAAGCTTTTGCATAATTCAATTTTCCACTTTCTGTTGGCTGATTACTTTTTTTATCTCTATCAGAGACTTCTTCAAAACTTGGCATTTCAAAAATAGGAAAAGATATTTTATCTTTTATTTCATTGAATTTTTTATTTGAAAATGAAACAACTGTACCCTTTACATCATTTAAAGTATCGATTGTTTCTCCATTTTCTAATCTTTTTATTATTTCAAGAGTAGAGATCTCACCCATACCGTATACAATCATATCAGCTTTAGAATCTAAGATAATTGAATGTCTAACTTTATCACTCCAAACATCATAATGTGCAAATTTTCTAAGAGAAGGTTCAATACCTCCAATAATGATAGGTATATTCTTATCAAAAGCAGCCTTTGCTCTATTTGTATAAACTATACTAGCTCTATCAGGTCTTTGCCCAGATTTCGCCTCTGGAGTATAATAATCATTGCTACGCCTCTTATTTGAACTAGTATAATGAGATACCATAGAATCAATATTCCCACTACCAATCATCACACAAAGCCGAGGATTACCAAATCTTAAAAAATCTTGTTTATCATCAATATTTGGTTGAGCTATAATACCAACTCTATATCCCTCACTTTCTAATAAACGAGCAAGAAGAGGCACACCAAATGATGGATGGTCTACATATGCATCTCCGCTAATCATAACTACATCAACACAATCCCAACCTCTTTTAATCATATCTTCTTTTGTTGTCGGTATAAATAATTCTCTTTTCACTTTATGTATTATCTCACTTTATTTTTATATAATCTTATTTTAACAAATTTCTAAGTTTTATTAAAACAAAACATTACTAAATTTATACACTTTTGTCTTTATATGATTATCTATTTTTGATATTGTTCATTTGTGAATATATTATTAGTATCTACTGCTATAGAAAAAAGCAATTTATCGTTCCCATTAGGAGCACTTTGTATAGAATCATCTATTAAAAATGATAAGATTTTAAATGAATTATGTAATGTAAAAACTTTACTTTTTGATTTAGAAGATGATCCAATAAAAACTGCAATTGATTTATCGAAAACAAATGTTGATATTATTGGCCTTTCTATTTATTTATGGAATAGAAATTGGTTTGATATTTTTGTCGACAAAATTAAAGAAATTAATCCATCAATAATAATTTTTGCAGGTGGTAGTGAAATTAGTGCTAATGCAAAAAGTTTTGATTTAAATAAATATACTTTCTTAATTTCAGGAGAAGGAGAGAGTACAACCTTAATTGCATTAAATAAATTAAATAATAATGAAAAATTAATACATAAAGGAATTATTTCAAAAGATAATCCAAATTATAGTCTATCAGATAATGTTAATTTAGATGAATTAGCATCACCATTATTAAGTAAGTGTGGAGACCCTTTTTTAGAAAGTGGGTGTTCAATTCTTTGGGAAATGACTAGAGGATGTCCTTTTAAATGTGGATTTTGCTTCGAATCAAAAGGCCTTAGGAGTGTTAGAAATTACCCATTAACTCGTATTGAAAAAGAATTAGATTATATAATTGAAAATGAGGTAAAAGATGTTTTTGTTCTTGATCCCACCTTTAATATTAATAAAGAGCGAACAATAAAAATATTAAATCTTCTTAGAGATAAAGCTCCTGATATACATTTTACTTTTGAAATAAGGGCTGAATTAATAGATGAAGATATTGCACTAGCATTTAGTCAAATTTTTTGTTCTCTTCAAATTGGACTTCAAAGTATTCATCCTAATGTATTAAAAACTGTAAATAGAAATTTTGATAAAGAGTTATTTAAAGAAAAAATCTCACTTCTTGAAAAATTGAATTTAGTTTATGGCTTAGATTTAATTATTGGACTTGCTAATGATAATTTAGAATTATTTAAAGAAAGTCTTGATTTTACAGCCCTTTGTAAACCTTCTAACATTGATATTTTTTTATTATCTTTATTACCTGGAACAAAACTATATGATGAAGCTGATAAATATGAAATTGAATTTCATAAAAACTCTCCTTATACAATAATAAAATCACCTTCATATTCTAAAGAAGATATAAATGAAGCTTTAAAAATAAAAAAAGGTTGTGATTTATTTTATACAAAAGGTGAATCAGTAATGTTTATAAAAGTCGTTTGTGATGCTTTTAATATAACCCCATCAAACCTTTTTCAACAATTTTATTTTTACCTAGAAAAAAAATATGATATAGAAAACATTGATAGTGAAGATATTTTTTCACTTCAAGATGAATTCATTAAGCATTTATTAAAAATTCATAGTGTAAAAAATTTAGAAAAAGCTCTTCTCTCTTTTATTGAGTTACACCAAGGATTATCTTATTACATTGATGAATACATATCCCCAATACTATCATTGAGTTATTATCCTAATCAATTAAATCTATTAGAAAATATGAATATAAAAGATTTTGTAAAAAAATACTCTCCATTTGATGAAAACAAAAATTTTTATATTATCGGTGATTATGGAAATATTGATATAATTGAATATTAACAAAAAAGGATGCCAATTTGGCATCCTAATAAATCTTAAAATATTTTTTATAATATTAACTTAGTATAGCTTCTAAGTTTTTTCTAATAGTTTTAATAAAATCTTTAGAATTTACAGCTTTTGCATCTATTCCTTGAGCTAAATGTACTAAATCTTTAGTCATTATGCCACTGTTTAATGTATTTAAACAAGCTTTCTCTAAAGAATCTGCATATTTTATTAATGCATTATTATTATCTAATTCACCACGTTTTCTAAAAGCTCCAGACCAAGCAAAAATAGTAGCCATTGGATTTGTTGATGTATCTTCACCATCTAAATATTTGTAATAGTGACGAGTTACTGTACCATGAGCAGCTTCGTATTCATATTTTCCATCAGGGGATACTAACTCACTTGTCATCATAGCTAGAGAACCAAATGCTGTTGATACCATATCACTCATAACATCTCCATCATAGTTCTTACAAGCCCAAACAAAACCACCTTCACTTCTTATAACACGAGCAATTGCATCATCAATTAATGTATAAAAATATTCAATTCCTGCTTTTTCAAATAAATCTTTATATTCTTCTTCATAAACTGTTTCAAATATTTCTCTAAATTGATGATCATAACTTTTGCTAATAGTATCTTTTGTTGAAAACCATAAATCTTCTTTAGCTTCTAGTGCAAAATTAAAACAAGATCTTGCAAAACTTTTAATAGAAGAGTCTTTATTATACATACCTTGAATTACACCAGGACATTCAAAATCATAAATTGTTTCTCTAAACTTTTCATTACCATTTTTATCACTAAATACTAATTCAGCTTTTCCCTCTTCAGGTGCTCTAAATTCTGTAGCTTTATAAACATCCCCATATGCATGACGTGCAATGGTAATTGGTTTTTTCCAATTCTTTACAGCAGGTTTAATTGAATCAATACAAATTGGAGTTCTAAATACAGTACCATCCAAAATAGCTCTTAAAGTTCCATTAGGACTTTTGTATTTTTCACTTAAATTGTACTCACTCATTCTTTGCTCATTAGGAGTTATAGTTGCACATTTTACACCTACTCCATATTTTGCAATTGCTCTAGCTGCATCATAAGTGACCGCATCTTTAGTCTCTTCTCTATATACTAAACCTAAATCATAATATTCTGATTTAAGATCAACGAAAGGAGTGATTAATTCATCTTTAATCATCTTCCAAAGGATTCGAGTCATCTCATCCCCATCTAATTCAACTAATGGTGTAGTCATTTTGATTTTTTCCAAAATAGTTCCTCCTAAATATTAACTTCTATTAAGATAGTGATTATTTTGAATCTTGTGAAGAATATTTATTAAATATTTATACATTTTTTTATTATTATTTAGAAAAATATAAAAAAAGATACAAAATAAGTCAAAATATATGCATCTTAAACATTAAATTAGAGAAAAAGAGAAAAAAAATTGGGGCCGATTGGACTTGAACCAACGACTCCCACGATGTCAACGTGATACTCTCCCACTGAGTTACGGCCCCATTTTTTCGTTTTTTGATTGTATGATTTTATACCACAAAGCTAACAAAAGTTCAATAGATTCTTATCAATTACTTGAAACTATAATCTAATATTGATATATAAGATATATATGAAATTATTAATAGCATCAGATATACATGGAAGTTATTACTTTTGTGAAAAATTAATTAATGTATACAAAAATAATAACTTTGACAAAATTTTATTACTTGGAGATATTCTATATCATGGGCCTAGAAATGATTTACCCAAAGATTATAATCCAAAAAAAGTTATTACTTTATTAAATGACTTATCATCACAAATTATAGCCGTTAGAGGCAACTGTGATGCTGAAGTTGATCAAATGGTATTAAAGTTTGACATACTAAGTGAAAGCGCAAAGTTATTTATAGATAATAAAGTTTTTATATTAAACCACGGACATAGAGATTATTCAAAAACAACACAACAAGATGTTTTATTAAGTGGACATACTCACATACCTTTATATGAAAAACTTGATGATTATACTCATCATTTTAATCCAGGTTCAGTGTCTATTGCTAAAGGTGGCTTTAAAAATAGTTATATGATTTATGAAAATAATAAATTTATAATTTACGATTTTGATGATAACATTATATTAGAAAAAACTATTTAATTAAATTTTCCCATTTCATTGTTGCATAAACTTTATTATTAAGAGATTTGATTTTTATTAAGCCCTTATGAAGTTTCATAACTTCATATACAATTGGAAGACCTAAACCATTACCTCCGGCAGTCCTACTCTCATCACCACGCTCCCAAGGTTCAAAAATTGTATTATCTGCTTCAATTTCACCATTATTAATAACTTTTATTTTATTTTGGGATAATTCAACAATAACATCACCTTCACTATATTCTAGAGCATTTTCAATTAAACAAGTTAATGCTAAAACTATAGTTGAATAATCTGCTAAAACATAATCATCTAATTCAACAAATTTTATTCTATCAAATCCTGAAAATAATCTATTGATAGAATCTATAATATCTTTTGTAAAACAATTTGCAATTTCAATTTCTTTATCAGGCGATTGAATAGATGCATATAATACAACTCGATTAATTCTTTTTGATAAATTATTATGCTCTTTTTTTAATAAAGCTATTGTATCTTCATTTAGAGGGAAAATTTTATCCTCAATACCATCTAATAAAATTTGCATTGAAGTAATTGGAGTGTTAAAATCATGGGTAATATTTCTAAGCCAAGCTTTCCTATTTTTTCTATTTTGACTCAAATCATTATCTAATAATTTAACAGCACTATTTATCTCATGATATTCTTCAACATTATAAAAAGGTAGTTCAACATTTTCTTCACCTTTTGATAATTTATTCAATGCTTTTTTTAATCCTTTAGCATAAGATTCCAATTGTTTTGAAAAGTGATAGGATAAAACTAATGAAAATTGAATAGCTATTAAAATAATACTAACCAACCAAATTGTTCCGATACTAAATATATCTTTACTATATTTATAAGTGGTTGGAGAGAATATTAATACATCAATTGCAAAAGAAAAACTATCTTCATCCATAATCATAATAGAACCTGTGATTGAAGAACTATCAACTCCTTTTGGAACTTCAATTTCTCTTTTATCAAAAATGCTATCAGAATTGTTTAATCTAATTAAATCAACTAATAATTGATTATTAATTTGATTTACTTGAATCATATTTATTGGACTGTTTATTACTACATTCTTAAAAGAAGTATCATCAATTACTCCTTCTTCTAATATTGGTTGAGTTATTTCTAAATCAAATAAACTTTTTCGTTGAGATAATTTTTCACCAATTTGTGTTTTACCATAAGAATATAGAACTCTACCCTCTTCATCCTTAAAAATAAGACCACTAATTCTATTATCTTCAGCAGAACAATTTAAAGCTATTTGAACTAATTCATTAATATTAATTTTTTCATCATTTTCAGAAATACAAACTGCTAATCTATTACTAAACTCATCAAAGGCACTTGTTGACCATTGCTTTGAAGTATGTAAAAAGAATATTGTTATAAAAAACAATACAAAAAAGAGTATAAAAAGGGATACACTTAGGATTGATAAAAATAGTCTGCTAAAAAGTTTATTCATAAATTATTTTTTTAAAAGTATACTCTATACTTCATCAACTCCAACAAAACGATAACCATAACCACGTACAGTTTCAATCCAATTTCCTTTATCTAATTTTGCTCTTATATTTTTAATATGAGTATCAACAATTCTTTCATATGATTCACTTGAATAATTAAAACACTCGTTTAATATTTTAGCTCTTGAAACTAATAAATGAGAATTATCAATTAAACATAATAATACTCTCCACTCAGCAGCTGTTAATATTATATCTTCATCATTTATTTTTAAAACATGAGCTATTCTATCAATATATAAATTATTATTTTCTTTATAATAATTAGTTACATCAGAATCAACTTCTAAAGTTGAATTCGTTCTCCTAATAACAGCTTTTACTCTCAATACTAGTTCTTTAGGAGAAAAGGGTTTTGTTATATAATCATCAGCACCAATTTCAAAACCTAAGATTCTATCAGATTCTTCTGCTCGTGCAGTCATAAAAATAACTGGAAAATTATATTTTTCTCTAATTTCTTTTACAAATGAAAAGCCATCTCCATCAGGTAACATAACATCTTGAATTAATAAATCAGGAAGTTTTTTTTCAAAAGCAACTTTTGCTGATTTCAAATCATAAAAAACATCACAATCAAAATTACTAAATTCTAAATATTGTTTTACTCCATTTGCAATAACTTGTTGATCTTCGATTACATAAACTAGTGTCTTATTCTCACTTTCCATAATTTTATACCCTTCATTAATATTTTAGTAACTAAATTATATTACAAATCATAGTTAAATACAAAACAATTATAAATAACGACACACAAAACACATATAATTGTAGTTTTTATTTAAATATTATTACAAATTAGAATAAAAATAATTAAAAACCTAGTTTATATTATTTTTGAATTGTTGTTTTTCAATTACTTGCTAGTTTGTATAATTTATGCTTTATTTAATTTAGGAGATTACATTGAATAAAAAGATAAGTATTAGCGATATTTTAATAATAATAATTGCTGTTATTGCATTAGTTTTTATATTTTATTCAACAAAAACTAATGATAATAATACAATAAAAATTCAATGTAATGGAGATGAATATATTTATGATTTAGATACTGATAGGGATATATACTTACAAGGAGCTATTGGAGAAGCACATATTATTGTAAAAGATTCAAAGATTTGGATGCTTGAAAGCCCTTGCAAAAATAAAATATGTTTAAAAATGAAACCTATTGATCAAAATGGTGGCTTTATTGCTTGTATACCAAATAAAATATTAATAACAGTTGAAAATAATAAAGAGGTTGTTGTCGATGATATCTCAAGATAAAAAAACAAGATTAATATATCTAACAGCATTTGCTCTTTTATTGAGTAGTATTGAATATTTAATACCTAAACCTCTTCCTTTTTTAAAAATTGGCTTATCTAATTTACCTATTTTATTAGGATCTAGTTTTCTCCCCTTTTATGAAATTATTATTCTATCTATCTCTAAATCAATTGTACAAAACATTATAAGTGGAACAATTATTTCTCCATTTTTTATAATTACATTAATATCAACCTTAATTGCATCAACTACTATGTTTGTATCCTATAAGATCTTTAAAAAAGCAACCTTTATAGGTATTTCTGTGATTGGAGCCTTTATAAACAATATATTCCAAATTATTTTATCAGCTATATTAATATATGGAAATTCAATTTTTATAGCTTTACCTCTTATTTTATCAATGGGATTAATTACATCTATTATATTAGGATTTTTTGCTAATTTATTAGATGAAAAAAGTGAATTTATAAATGAAGCAAAAGCCTTAAATCTACAAGATATAGATTTATTAAATAATAGAAAAACAACTAATTCTAAAAAAAATATAATTATTACAATACTAGCTTTTTCATTTATTATATTATCTATTTTTTTTGAAAAGCTATTATATTTATCAATAATTTTAGTGTTTTCTTATATTCTTCAACTCACTAGCAAAAGAAAAATTAAACTCTCGTATCCTTTAGTATTACTTTTTTCTATGATATTATTATCTCTTTTCGATAAACAAGGAAAAGTACTATTTTCTTATCATTCTATTGAGGTTACACAAGAAGCTCTTTTTTTATATTTAAGAAAAGCTATAAGAATTTTAATCATTATTAGTTCATCTCAATCTTTAGTTTCAACATCAATTTTCTCAATTGATTTAGTTGAAAAAGTATTTTACTTATCCTCAAGATTCCTTGATAACTTTTCAAAAACTAAAGGCTCTTTAATAAATAGAATTGATAAAGCCTTATTATCTGAAAAAAACCAGTAATTTTATTTAAATATATTTATTATACTAATTTCACATTAAATCAACAAATTATTGTAAAAATATCATTTATTACATATAACTAGCACATTAATTTACCTATTTTCTAAATTTATCAATAAAAATATATAAATTTTTCACTTTATAAAAAAAACTATTGACTATATCGATAAAAATTTATACATTGCAAGTGTCTTAAAAAAAAGACAATAAAAATTATGGAGAAACACAAATGGCTACAAAAGAAAAAGAAATTAAAGAAATTTTTTCAGGACAACTTGAACTTCAATCTTTAATTGAAAAGACTGCTAAAGCTCAAGAAAAATTTGCAACATTCTCTCAAGAACAAGTTGATAAAATATTTAGAGCAGCTGCTATTGCAGCAAATGATGCTCGTATATCTCTAGCAAAAGAAGCTGTAGAAGAAACTAAAATGGGCATTGTTGAAGATAAGGTTATAAAAAACCACTTTGCCTCAGAATATATTTTTAACAAATATAAAGATGATGTTACTTGTGGTATCATAGAAAGAGATGGTGGTTTTGGTGTTCAAAAAGTTGCTGAACCTCTTGGAGTTGTTTGTGGTATCATCCCTACAACAAACCCAACTAGTACAGCTATCTTCAAAAGCTTAATTGCACTTAAAACTCGTAATGCAATTATCTTTAGTCCACACCCTAGAGCTAAAAACTGTACTAACAAAGCAGCAAAAACAATTCTTGATGCAGCAGTAAAAGCTGGAGCTCCTGAGGGAATTATTTCCTATATTGAAGAGCCAAGTATTGAAAAAACTGATTATTTGATGAAAAATCCTTTGATCAATATCATACTTGCAACAGGTGGTCCATCAATGGTAAAAGCTGCTTATTCTTCAGGTAAACCTGCTATTGGTGTAGGTGCTGGTAATACTCCTGCTTTAATTGATAACACTGCAGATATTAAAATGGCTGTAAGCTCAATACTTATGAGTAAAACATTTGACAATGGTGTTGTTTGTGCTTCAGAACAAGCTGTTGTTTGTCACCAAGAGGTTTATTCTAATTTCAAAAATGAAATGATTAGCCGTGGTGCTTATTTCTTAAAGAAAGATGAAATTGAGAAAATTAGAAAAGTAATTCTAGATCCTAAACGTGGTAGTGTAAATCCATCAATTGTTGGTCAACCTGCTTCTAAAATTGCTGAAATTGCTGGATTTAGTGTAGATCCTAAAACTAAAGTATTAGTTGGTGAGTGTTCTAAAATTGATATAAAAGAGCCATTCGCTCATGAAAAGTTATCACCAATTTTAGGGATGTTCAAATGTAGCACTTTTGAGGAAGGCGCTCAAATGGCTGAAGAGCTAGTTGCTTTAGGCGGTTTTGGACACACTAGTGTATTATATGTAAATGAAAAAGACCAAGACAAAGTTGATCACTTTGGTCAAGTTTTAAAAACAAGCCGTGTCCTTGTTAATATGCCAACATCTCAAGGTGCTATTGGTGATATATATAACTTCAAAGTAGAACCATCTCTAACATTAGGTTGTGGATCTTGGGGTAATAGCAGTGTTAGTGAAAACGTAGGACCTAAACATTTACTTAACGTTAAAACTGTGGCTGCAAGGAGAGAGAATATGTTATGGTTCAAAGTTCCATCAAAAATTTATTTTAAATATGGTTGTTTACCAATCGCTTTACAAGAATTAAAAGATAAGAAAAGAGCCTTTATCGTAACAGATAGTTATCTTTACAATAGTGGAATGAGCGATACAATTACTGATAAACTTAATGAAATGGGTGTAGATTGTGAAATTTTCCATCAAGTTAAACCTGATCCAACTTTAGGTACTATCTCAACTGCAATGGAAAAAATCAACCATTTCCAACCTGATGTAATTATAGCTCTTGGTGGTGGTTCTCCAATGGACGCTGCTAAAATTATGTGGTTATTATATGAAAATCCTGATGTTAAATTCGAAGGTTTAGCACTTAGATTCATGGATATTCAAAAAAGAATATATGCTTTCCCTAATATGGGTAAAAAAGCTGAGCTTGTATGTGTATCTACAACTAGTGGTACTGGAGCTGAAGTTACCCCTTTTGCTATTATTACTGATGAAAAAACTGGTTCTAAATATGCAATTGCAGATTATGCATTAACACCTTCAATGGCAATTGTTGACTCTCGTCTAGCACTTGGCATGCCAAAAGGTTTAACAGCTTCATGTGGTATTGATGTATTAACTCACGCAGTTGAATCTTTAGTATCTTGTATAAGTACTGATTATACTAATAGCTTATCCCTAGAAGCTTCAAGAATGATCTTTAAATACTTACCTACAGCTTATCATCATGGTGATAATATTGTTGCAAGAGAAAAAGTACACAATGCTTCAGCTATTGCTGGTATGGCTTTTGCTAACGCATTCTTAGGAATTTGTCACTCAATGGCTCACAAACTAGGTGCTAAATTCCATATTCCACACGGTATGGCTAACGCTTTACTTTTAACTAATGTTATTCGTTTTAACGCAACTGATAACCCAACTAAACAAGCAGCATTCCCTCAATATACACACCCTAGTGCTATTAGTCGTTATGCTAGACTTGCAGATTATATTAATATGGAAGCAAACCAACAAGCTAACACAGAACACTTACATATTAAAGCAAATGCAACTCAAGAAGAAAAAGTTGAAGCATTAATTGAAGCAATCGAATCTCTTAAAAAAGAATTAGGTGTACCATCTTCAATCAAAGATTGGGGTGTTGATGAACAAGAATTCTTAGCAGCTGTTGATGAACTTGCTATCAATGCTTTTGATGACCAATGTACTAGCGCTAACCCTAGATACCCATTAATTAGTCAAATTAAACAATTATATCTTGATTGTTATTATGGCAAAAAATGGAGTGATAACTAGTACCTCTTATTTCGACATTTGGAGTGGCTTTAAAGCCACTCCATTTTATTCTAATAAATCAATTTTATTTTCTTCATTTCTCATTTTTTTATTTTTTTTGAATTGATTTATTAAGGTCTCTTTCTTATTTCTATATTCTTCTACAGTTGTAACTTTCATTGATTCCATTAAAGATCCAATAACTTTTTCAACTAACTTTCTATTTTGTGAATTATTTATAGCGCAAGAACTTAATAGAGAATAAATAGTTTTTAAAGGCCTTAATTTTAATTCACTAATATCTTCTATCTTAAGACATTCTGTTGTATCAAATAATGATTCAATAAAATTCTCCATATCTTTTTCATCTAATTTCTCTAGCCATGTTCTAATACTTTTATCAAAGATTAAAGAACCTTTAGCTCTTTCTTCAATCCTTTTAAACTTATCAATCTCTACTTGCCAAGAAAAAATAGCATGCTGAGCAATTTTGTTTCTTTTATTTGAATATACAATTTCAATAGGTTCTTCATGTTGCATTAATATACCAATTACAGAACCTTGAGGGACTAAAGTTATCATTTTATGCCTAATATCACTATTTTCAAAATCTTTTAGTGTTTTTTCATTAAAGCCTGGTCCATCAAAACTATATACTCCTAAAATCCTATTATTATACATATCTTGTATTTTTAAAGCAGAATATAATGCAATGTTGCCACCTTTTGAATGCCCTACTATATATAAATTCTTATTAGTAATATTCAATAAATTCTTTAAATAATGTAAACCATTTTCTTGTGCCCCAACAAATTTTTTGAAGCTCATCATAAAATCTTCTTTCCATCCCAATAAAGAGGTGTCTGTGCCTCTATAAGAGATTACTATTTCATTATTCGGTAATTCAAATGAAATGGCGGCAAACTGTAGTGTATTAATTTTTTCAAAGTTAAAGGAATATCCAAAAACTTTAACATCTTTATATCTTTTCTTTAATGCAACAAGAGACAATAATTCAATACATTGTTTCTTAAAATTAGGATAATGTTGCTCAATTTTTAAATAACCATTTTTTTTCATATAATTTTCTAATGTAAATAGATTATAGCTTTTATAATCAGCTTTTAGCTCCATATCATCTAAAAAATTAATGTATGATAAAAGAGAAAATATTGCAAAATCTATTTCATTTGGGGGAATTACTTCAAAAGATATATCACCTCTCCAATAAAGATAATCATATAAATTATCCATTTTTTACTCCTCAATAATTATTTAAAAAAAATAAATCCAATCTTTTTGTATTTATATTTTAATCTTTACTAATTACAAAGACAATATAAAAATATGAATATTGCTTTTTTATAATAAAATATTATATTCTCTTATTATGTATAGAAATTTATCAAAGAGTATCTACTCTTTAGCATTAGTTAATTTTATAAATGGGTTAGGAAATTTTGTTTTCCCCTTTTTAACGTTGTTTTTAACTTTAAAATTAGGATATAGTGCTTCTCAAGCTGGTAGATATATGATGATTTGTATTGCTATGTATTTACCTGGATCACTTATTACTAGTAGAATTGCTGATAAATTCTCTAGAAAAAAAATAATGATAATTAGTCAAACATTTTTTTCTCTAACTTTCTTAATCTGTGGGCTTTTTTATCAATATACTCAATTAATACCATATATATTATTATTTGGACTTTTCTTTGATGGAGCGAGCGACCCAGCTAGACAAGCTTTGCATACCGATCATACTAATTTTGATAATAGACAAGAATCTTTTTCGTTATTTTATTTAGCATATAATTTAGGCTTTGGATTTGGACCTGCTATAGCTGGTCTATTATTCAATTCATATCCTCGCATAATGTTCTTAGTATCTGCAATAGTTTCTCTTTTTGCTACATTTATTGTTGCTATTACAATTGAAGATAAAATGCCAGATCAAAAAATGATTGATGATAGTATAAAAAATAACCAAACTGATAAAGCCGTTGAAGGTAATATCTTTAAAGCATTGTTATCTAGGCCAAAGTTATTAATATATATTTGCACAAATGGGGTTTTCTTTTTGTGTGTTAGCTCAATACTATTTATCCTACCACTTCTATCATCAACAACCTTTGGGGAACAAGGACCTGCTATTTATGGCTTTTTAATGAGTTCGAATGCTGTTACTGTTGTTATTGCAACACCTTTTGTTGTTAAACTTACTAAGAAAAAAAATACTTTAACTGTTATAATAATATCTTATTTATTATATTTAGTAGGATTTAATATTTTAACAATTGCATCTTACGTTATTCTTTTTGCCCTCGGTGTTATTATTTTTAGTTTAGGTGAATCTGTTAATGCTACAAACAATGATTATTTTATTGCAAACCATACTCCTTTGGGACATAGAGCTAGATTTTCAACTCTTATTACTATATTACAAGGATCAGGATTTGCACTTGGACCTCTATTTGGAGGAGAATTGTTAGATAATTATAATTTTAATCAATCTATATATATTATTTCAATTATTATTTTATTTTGTATATCATCAATGATTTATATTAGACATATTTATATAAGAGATAATGAAATAATTATTCCAACTCTTGAAATTGATAATAAAAAATAATAATTCTTAAAAAAATTAAGTAATAAAATTTTAGCAAAATAAATGTCTTTCCCCCAACCAAGAGGAAAGACAGAAGAAGTATTTATTAGAAATATAAATACTAAATTACATCAGTTATTTCAACAACACCTTGCATATCTTTAATTGAATTTCCAGGAGGTACAATAGGAAAAACCTTATCGTCTAAAGGAATCTCAACATCAATTACAACAGGCTTGTTTAAACTAAATGCTTCCTCTAGTATAACTTTTGCATCGTCATCTGGCAAGATGCGTTTCCCTTCAATTCCATAAGCCTTTGCTAATAATAACCAATCAATTGGTGTATCAAGTGTTGTTTGGCTATAATGCTCTTTATAAAACAATGTTTGCCATTGTCTAACCATACCAAGAGTATGATTATTCATAATAATTATCACTATAGGTAAATTATAACGTTTTATTGTTGTTAATTCATTACTATTCATTCTAAAACAGCCATCACCTGCGATATTAACTACTCTAGAATTTTTATTTCCCATTTGAGCTCCGATTGAAGCTCCTGTTCCATACCCCATAGTTCCAAGTCCACCAGAAGTTAAAAATCTTCTAGGTTTTGTATGATTAATAAATTGAGCTGCCCATATTTGATGTTGCCCAACTTCAGTTGTAACAATATCATCTTCACCAAGAATCTCATTTACAACATGAATAACTTCACATGCTCTTTTACTTTCTTGATTAGTCAATAGAGGAAATCTTCTCTTATATTGTGCAACTGTATCCATCCAATCTTTATGCACTAGAGGTTTTTTTATCTTTGCCATTAATTGATCTAGTACAACATTAATATCACCAAGCAAATGACAAGTTGTTGCAATATTTTTATCAATCTCTGCTGGATCTACATCAATTTGAATAATTTTTGCATTTTTAGCAAAGCTGCTAGCTTTACTTACAACTCTATCTGAAAAACGTGCCCCAATAACTATCAATAAATCACAATTATTTATACTAACATTTGATACTTTTGAACCATGCATTCCAACAAGACCTGTATATCTGTGACTATCAGATCTAAGAGCTCCACAACCCATTAAAGAAACACAAGAGGGAGCATCTATTTTATCTAAAAACTCACTCACCTTTTCGCTTGCATCAGATATTAT
The DNA here is from genome assembly GCA_964589355.1 of uncultured Spirochaetaceae bacterium. Lineage (GTDB taxonomy): Bacteria > Spirochaetota > Spirochaetia > Sphaerochaetales > Sphaerochaetaceae > Pleomorphochaeta. The sequence continues at coordinate 5,491 of CAZPTG010000007.1, read as the reverse complement.
TACACCACCTCCAACATAACACATTGGATTTTCACATTTATTTAATAAATTAATAGCTTCATTTAAGCTTTTGTCCCTAAGTCTTTCACAAACATATTCGCTATCTTTTGGAACATATTGTTGATATTCACAAAGTGCGGTTTGAACATCTTTTGGAATATCTATTAATACAGGACCGGGTCTGCCACTTTTTGCAATTTCAAAAGCTTCTCTAATGATATATGCTAATTCTCGAACATCTTTTACAATATAATTATGTTTTGTAATAGGCATAGTAACTCCAGAAATATCTACTTCTTGAAAACTATCTTTACCTAACAAAGTCACAGGAACATTACCTGTAATTGCTACAAGTGGAACACTATCCATTTGAGCTGTTGCAATTCCTGTAACAAGATTTGTTGCTCCAGGACCACTTGTTGCTATACAAACTCCAACCTTACCAGTTGATCTTGCATAACCATCTGCTGCATGAGATGCACCTTGCTCATGTGCTGTTAGTACATGCTCAATGTCGTCACTCTTGTCATACAAAGCGTCATAAAGGGGAAGAACTGCACCACCTGGGTAACCAAAGACTGTATCAACATTCTGCTCAAGCAAACATTCAACTATAATTTTTGCACCTGTTAATTCCATAATATCTCCTATTCTTTGTATACTGCACCCTTAGATGCATCACTTACAAGTTTTGCATAACGGGCTAAGTAACCGCTTTTGATAGAAGGCTCTTTCATCTTCCAACTACCACGTCTTTTATTTAATGTTTCATCATCAACTAATAATTCAAGTTTATAATTTGGAATATCAATTGAAATAATATCACCTTCTTCTACTAATCCAATAACACCACCTTGTGCTGCCTCTGGACATACATGCCCAATTGAAGCCCCACGTGTTGCACCACTGAATCTACCATCTGTTAATAAAGCAACTTCTTTATCTAAGCCCATACCTGCAATTGCACTTGTAGGAGATAACATCTCTCTCATACCAGGACCGCCTTTTGGCCCCTCATATCTAATTACAATTACATCACCCTTTTTAATTTCTGAATTAAAAATTGCATTTATGCATTCTTCTTCACTTTCAAAAACTTTAGCAGGACCTTTATGTACTAGCATCTTTTCATCAACAGCACTTCTTTTTACAACAGAACCCATAGGAGCTAAATTACCACTTAATACTGCAATACCACCTGTTTTTGTATAAGGATTATCAATATCCCTTATAACTTGAGTATCATAATTTATTGCATTTTCAAATGATTCTCCAATTGTTTTACCACTTACAGTTAATAAATCTTTTTTCAATAAATCTTTTTTATCTAATTCTTTCATAACTGCCATAATTCCACCTGCAAAATACAAATCTTCAACATGATGAGGACCAGCTGGGGCTAAATGACATAAATTAGGAACATTTTGACTTATATTATTTGCACTAAATATATCAAAATCAATATTTGCATTATGAGCTATTGCAGGAAGATGTAACATAGTATTTGTACTACAACCAAGTGCCATATCTACAGTTAGAGCATTTTTAAAAGCTTCTTCACTTACAATATCTTGTGGTCTAATATTAGCTTTTAATAATTCTAAAATTTTTTTCCCACTAGCTTTTGCTAAAATATCACGTTGTGAATAAACAGCTGGAATTGTACCATTTCCAGGTAGTGCTAAGCCCAAAGCTTCTGTTATGCAGTTCATTGAATTAGCAGTAAACATTCCAGAGCAGGATCCACAAGTTGGACAAACATTATTTTCATAACTTAAAAATGTTTCTTCATCCATGGTTTTATTAGTGTAGCTACCTATAGCTTCAAACATTGAAGCTAAATCTTTAGACTCTTTTACACCAGGTACTTTACCAGCTAACATTGGTCCCCCTGATACAAAGATTGATGGAACATTAAGACGAAGAGCTGCCATTAACATACCAGGGACAATCTTATCGCAGTTTGGAACAAAAACAATAGCATCAAATGGATGAGCCATAGCCATTACTTCAATAGAATCAGCAATTAATTCTCTAGATGCTAATGAGTATTTCATTCCAGTATGACCCATAGCAATACCATCGCAAACACCAATAGTAGGAAATACTACAGGATGTCCACCAGCTTCTCTAACACCTGCTTTTACAGCATCAACAATTCTATCTAAGTGAACATGACCTGGTATTACCTCATTCTTTGCATTTACAATACCAATTATTGGAGAGTGTATTTCACTATCGCTCCAGCCCATAGCTTTCATCAATGATCTATGTGGAGCTCTCTCTATTCCTTCTGTCATTTGACTTGATCTTTTTTTATTATCTTTACTCATTTTTTACCTTCTCTTTGTTTTATAGTTATAATTTTAACATTGATTACAAAGATTAGATAGCATCACAGATTAATTGTCCCATTTCTTTAGTTCCAACTTTATATGTATCATCACTATATATATCTGCGGTTCTATAACCTTTTTCTAATACTTCAAAAACACTATCTTCAATTGCTTTAGCCTCTTCTTCTAAAGAAAAAGAATACCTAAGCATCATTGCAATTGATAAAATTGTTGCAATTGGATTTGCAATATCCATACCTGCAATATCTGGTGCACTACCATGTATTGGTTCATACATTCCTAAATTAGAATATCCCAAAGATGCACTTGGAAGCATACCAATACTACCTGTTATTTGAGATGCCTCATCACTTAATATATCTCCAAACATATTAGTTGTAACAATTGTATCAAATTGCTTTGGCGCTCTTACAAGTTGCATTGCAGCATTATCAACATATTGATGATTTACTTCAACTTGAGGATAATCACTTGCCATTTTATTTACTACATCTCTCCAAAGTTGAGATGAATTTAAAATATTTGCCTTATCAATACTTGTTAATTTTTTATTCCTAATTTGTGCAATTTCAAAAGCTTTTTTTACAATTCTCTCAATTTCTTCTTTTCTATAAGTTAGAGTATCATATGCACTATTTTCATCTCTTCCTCTTTTTCCAAAATAAATACCACCTGTTAATTCTCTAACTACCATGATATCTAATCCATCACCTATAATTTCATCTTTTAGAGGACAAGCTTCTTTTAATTGTGGATACATAATTGCAGGTCTTAAATTACAAAATAAATTTAATTCACTTCTAAGCCCTAATAATGCTTTTTCAGGTCTTAAATCAGATGCTACATTATCCCATTTTGGACCACCGACAGCACCGAGGAGAACAGAATCACATGAATTACAAATATCTATACTTTCTTGAGGAAGAGGATTATTGCATTCATCAATTGCTGCTCCACCTGCAATAGCTTCTTTATATTCAACACTGTGATTAAATTTAGCTGCAACTTTATCTAAAACTTTTACAGCTTCATCAATAATATCTGGGCCTATTCCATCCCCTTTTACTAAAGCAATTTTCATATCCATAACTTATTTATTCTCCTCTCTATTTTTTATATATGCAGCAAGTCCACCTGCTTTAATTAATTCTTGCATAAATGGAGGAAATGGTTCTGCTTGGAATTCTTTATTTTTTGTAATATTTTTGATAAGTCCAGTATCAAAATTAACTTCAACTTCATCACCAGCTTCAATATTATTACAAGCTTCTTCACACTCTAAAATAGGAAGACCAATATTTAGTGAATTTCTATAGAAAATTCTTGCAAATGATTTTGCAATTACACAAGATACTCCACTTGCTTTAATTGCTATTGGAGCATGCTCTCTTGAGGAACCACATCCAAAGTTTTTATCTCCAACTATAATATCACCATCTTTTACATTATCAGCAAAATTAGAATCTATATCTTCCATACAATGCTTTGCAAGTTCACTATGAACAGAAGTGTTCAAATATCTTGCTGGAATTATTACATCTGTATCTACATTATCACCATATCTAAAAACTTTACCTTTACTTTCCATTATTTTATTTCTCCTCAATTGTATTAGGATCTGTAATAAATCCTGTGATTGCAGATGCAGCTGCAACTTCTGGGCCTGCTAAATAAACTTCAGATTTTACATGACCCATTCTTCCAACAAAGTTTCTATTTGTTGTTGAAACAGCTCTCTCACCTTCTGATAAAATTCCCATATGTCCACCTAAACAAGGGCCACATGTTGGAGTAGAGACAGCACAACCACTATCGATAAAAATATCGAATAAACCTTCATGCATTGCATCTTTCCAAATTTGCTGAGTTGCAGGAAGGACTATACATCTAACATTATCATTAATTTTGTGTCCTTTTAAAATTTTTGCAGCTTTTTGTAAATCTGATAAACGTCCATTAGTACAAGAGCCAATTACAACTTGATCAATCTTAATATTATCATCAAATTCATCAAATGTTTTTGCATTTTCAGGTAAATGAGGAAAAGAAACTGTGCTTTTAATTGTTGATAAATCAATGTCATAAACTTCTTCATATTCTGCATCGCTATCAGCTTCAAAAATTGTTGGAACCTTTGCACCATGATCAATTAAATATTTTAATGCAATTTCATCTACTGGGAAAATACCATTTTTACCACCAGCTTCAATTGCCATATTTGCAACAGTAAATCTATCATCAATAGTTAAGTTTTTAACACCTTCACCAGCGAATTCCATACTTTGATATAAAGCACCATCAACACCAATCATTCCAATTATATGAAGGATTAAATCTTTACCACCAACGTTTTTATTAAATTTGCCAGTTAAATTAAATTTAATTGCAGAGGGGACTTTAAACCAAGCTTGACCTGTTGCCATACCACATGCCATATCTGTTGAGCCAACACCTGTTGAAAAAGCGCCTAAAGCACCATAAGTACAAGTGTGAGAATCAGCACCAATAACTAAATCACCGGCAGTTACTAAACCTTGTTCAGGTAATAGGGCATGTTCAACACCCATTTGACCAACTTCAAAATAATTTGTTATTTCATTTTTCTTTGCAAAATTTCTCATACAGCTGCATTGTTCAGCAGCTTTAATGTCTTTATTGGGAGCAAAATGATCTGGAACTAAAGCAATTTTATCTTTATCAAAGACATCTTTTTTACCAAATTTATCAAACTCATTTATAGCTACAGGTGCAGTAATATCATTGCCTAATACTAAATCTAAATCAGCCATAATTAATTGACCAGCTCTAACAGACTTCAACCCCGCCTTTTTTGCTAGTAACTTTTGTGACATTGTCATTTTCATATATCTATTCTCCTATTTTGCTGGCTCAACACCAGAATCTTCTAAGTACCATGCTATTGAATCGCTTAAAGCTTGCCAGCTTGCTGCGATTATATCGTGATCAACACCTACTGTGTTCCAAGTCTTCTTGCCATCAGTAGATTCAATTAATACCCTAACAACAGATGCAGTTGCTTGATCTAAAGAGTCTAAAACCCTAACTTTATAATCACTTAAATATACATCCCTTAAAATTGGATAAAAAGGATCTAAAACTTTTCTAAGTGCTTT
>CAZPTG010000006.1:0-27186 GCA_964589355.1 uncultured Spirochaetaceae bacterium | reverse complement strand
AATAAGAGAGAGGTGAGAAAAAATGCCAAGAGCAGTTGATGGAACAAAACGTAAAGACAGAAGAAAGAAAATTCTCGACCAAGCTAAAGGTTATTATGGTCGTAGAAGCACTAACAATCGTGTTGCAAAAGATGCAGTTGCAAAAGCTGGACAATATGCATATAGCGGTCGTAAAGAAAGAAAAAGAGATTTTAGAAAATTATGGATTGCAAGAATTAATGCAGCAGTTCGTGCTGAAGGAATTTCTTATTCACAATTTATACACGGCTTAAATAAAGCTGGAATTGCTATTAACCGTAAAGCTTTATCTAACATGGCAATTGAAGACAAAACTTCTTTTAAGAGCTTAGTAGATACAGTTAAAGGTGTTTTAGCAGAATAATCGATGGAGGAAATCGATGGATGCAAAACTACTTAAATCTAATATGTCAAAACTTGAAGAAAAGGTTTTAAAAACCAAAGCTTTTATTGATGTATTAAATAAGGACAAAGCTAGTCTTCAAGCTATAAATCTAGAAGTTACTCAACAACTAGAACAATTGCAAGAAGATTTCAATTCTCTAAGTACAAAACATCAAGAGTTAGTTGAAGAACACAACAAACTTAAAATGGATTATACTTTTGCAAACAGTAGAGTTGAAGAGCTTGAGCAATATGTAAATGAATACAAAGACAATTCTGAACAATTAGCTCAAAGTATTGCAAGATCTCTCGATACTCTTGAAGATATTCAAGGCCTTGAAGAAATAGAATTATTGGACAACTTAAATGAAGAAATTAGTGCTGCTGAAGATTTTACTTCAGCAAGTGCTGATGATAATGACTTACTTGATTTAGAAGAGTTAGAAAATAATCAATAATTCAATTTTTTACTTAACTTTTGAATTTACACAAACTCCTTATTTTTGAGGAAAAAGACGAACTTAATGTTCGTCTTTTTATATATTATAATGTTAGATCAAAAATATACATCTCTTTAGTTTTAACCACTTGAAACATATTTAAGATTTGTTTATTCTCCCTTTTGTAAAAGTTTAATAATATCCTTTAAACTTTTATTATCATGGTGTACAATTTGTATACATTAGTTTGATTAATTAGTGGTGTGAATGAGAGCGCATGTCTCTTGGCTCAACATAAATCATTGGGAAGCGGAATAGCTATTTTGCATTGATCCCTCCCTTCGGGGCTTTTGGGAACAGAATTTTTAGCTCAACTAGTTTCCCCCTTGAACCACAAGGTTCAAGAGCGAGCTCTATTCACATCACATTTCTTATATTCCCGAGGACAAAAAAATGAATAAAAATGAAAAGCTAGAAGGTATAGTTTATATTAACCTACCTTCTGAATTAAAAAAAACAATTAATAATTTTAATATTGATCCTGAAATCCCTATCCCTTTTCAACTAGAAATAGGGCAAAGTGATGTAAATCCTGATGAAATCACTATAGAAAGAATTGTTGCTGCTATGATAAAAATTGTTGCTTGGGACAATAAAAACAAACATTTTGATTATTATAGAAATTTTATTCTAGCTGCACAAGAAGATGCTGTTAATCAATTAAATGTAGCAGCTATAGCAAAAGAAAAAGCAAAAGATTTTGAATTTAGCGAAGAACTTTTTATTGCTGTAAACAATCTTGCACCTCAACCAGCTTCTTTTATAAATCTTGCATCACATTATTCCAACCAAGCCGCATCAAAAAAAGAAAAAAATCCTACTGAATATGAGTACTTTTTACAAAAAGCATTTGAAAGTTTAAATGAAGGATTAACACAATTTAAAGACAATCCTGATTTATTATGTGAAATTGGATATTTCCATGTTTACCAAAACAACATTGAAGCAGCAAGAGAATCTTTAGAAAAATATTTAAACTTTGCTGAAAAAGATGATAAAAGAATAACCCAAGTTGAAAAAATACTATCAGATATTAACGAAAAAATAAATGATGATTCTAAATTACTTGAAGCTTATGATCAAATAAATCTATCAAATGAAGATAAGGCTATTGAATTATTAGATGAATTTTTAGAAAAAAATCCTGATGTATGGAATGCTCATTTCTTTAAAGGATGGGCTCTTAGACGCCAAAATAAATTTGCTCTTGCAAAACCTTGTTTTTTAGAAGCTCTAAAACTTGGAGAATGTAATAGCGAAATTTATAATGAATTAGCAATATGTGCTTTAGAAGAAGATCAAAGAGAATTAGCTCTCTTCTATTTAGATACAGCTATTGATTTAGAACCTGAAAATATTACTTTATTAACAAATCTTGCTCTACTTAACTTAGAAGATAAAAATTATGATAAAGCAAGATATTTATTAGAAAAATCTAGAGATATTGATGAAAATGATCCTTTAGTAATTCATCTTATAGAAAAATATACATCTGAAACAGGTGAACAAATTAAAGAAATAATAAAAGAAGAAATAGTTGATGATGAAAAAATGAAGGCTGCACAAAATGAAGAGTCTTCTTCAAATGAATAATTAATTAAGGACTAATTATGCAATATATAAGCCATAGTAGCGAAGAAACAATCGAAATTGGAAAAAAGATTGGTAAGTTGTGCAAAGCTGGAACAGTTATCTCTTTAAGAGGTAGCCTTGGAGCCGGAAAGACTGTTATTGCAAAAGGAATAGCTCAATATTTAAATATTGATGAAGCAATTGTATCTCCAACTTTCACTATAATTCAAGAATATGATGGTAATTTTAAATTATATCATATGGATTTATATAGAATTTCAGGTTGCGATGAATTTGAAATGTTGGGTGGAGAAGAAATGCTCTATGGAGATGGTGTAACATTAATTGAATGGTCTGAAAAAATTGAAGAGATGCTACCAGATGACACTATTTATATCAATATAACAATAAATGATAATCTTGATAGATTAATTGACATTACAAATATTTAAAAAGGATAATAAATGAATATATTAGCAGCAGATACAAGCACAACTACATTATATTTATGCTTATTAACTGACACTTCAAAAACCTCTATTTCAATTTCTGGAGGTCTTCAACATAGTGAAAATCTCCTTCCTAACATTATAAAAATAACTGATGATCAAAATTTAAAACTAACAGATTTAGATTTATTAGTTTGTACTAAAGGTCCAGGCTCTTTTACTGGTCTAAGAATAGCTATGAGCGCATTAAAAGGAATAAGTTTAGCTAGTGAGATTCCTTTAGTAGCTATAGAAACAAATAAGTTATTAACTATTCCAGTATCCTTTTTTGATGGAACAATAATGAGTGTGATAGATGCTAGAAAAAAACGTTTTTATATATCTTTATTCAATAAAAAAGAAAGAATTTCTAAAGATTTAGATATTAACGAAACCGAAATAATTAATTTAATATCTAAAGAAGAAAAAATATTAATTACTGGATTAGATTCTAAAAAATTGTATGATAAATTATTAGCTGCTTCTATAAAAGAAAAACTGCCAAATACAAAAATCTTAATTGATGAGGCAAGACATGATTTAGGCTATCATTTAGCAGTTCTTGGAAAAGAAGAATATGAGATTAATGGTGCATCTCCTATAGGTTTTGGACCTTCATACATTAGAAAAAGTGATGCAGAAATAGCATTAGATAAAAAAAGAGAAAAAAACATCTAAATATGTATTTTTCTTATTTAAACTCATTTTATGTGACTAAGTAACTTTTATTTTAAACTTGCTTTGATTATATTTAAGCTATAATATATTTATGAGGTAAAAAAATCATGACAAAAACAGATATTTTAATTATAGGTGGTGGAGCTGCTGGTCTAGCTGCTGCACAATATGGCGCAAGAGCTGGTAGAAGTGTTCATGTAGTTGAAAAGTTAGCTACTGGTGGACAATTTATGTATATAGATAAAATTGAAAACTATCCAGGATTTGTTGAACCTATATCTGGTTTTGAAGTTGCTGATAGAATGCAAAAACAAGCTGAAAATTTTGGTGCAAAGTTCATATATGATGAATTTGTTTCTTATGAGAAAAAAGATGACACATTTTTTGTTAAATTGAAAAATGAAGAAGTTGAAACTAGTGCTATTATTTGGGCTACAGGAGCGGAACATAGACATTTAAATATACCGGGTGAAGAAGAATTTTCTGGTCGTGGTGTTTCATATTGCGGAACTTGTGATGGCCCTTTCTTTAGAGGTAAAAAAATAGTTGTAATAGGTGGTGGTGATACAGCCTTAACTGATGCAATTTATTTAAGCAAATTATCTGATGATGTTACAATTGTTCACAGAAGAAACAGATTTAGAGGTCAAGCAAATCTAATAGAACAAGTAAATAAAAGTAATATTAAACTTGAAATGGAACATAAGCCTTTAGAAATAATGGGTGATAATAAAGTTACTAGCATAAAACTTGAAAGTACTAAAGATAAAACTATTAAAACTCTAGAAACAGATGCTGTATTTATTTTTGCAGGGATGCTACCTCAAACAGATTTACTTGATAAATCATTATTAGATAAATGGGGCTATGTAGATACAAATAAGAAAATGGAAACATCATTAAGAGGTTTTTATGCAATTGGTGATGTTAGAAACACTCCATTTAGACAAGTAGTTACAGCAGTAAGTGATGGAGCTATTGCAGCTAATGCAGCTTCTGAATATATTGATGAAATTAATAATAATAAGTACTAATATTTATTATTTTCAATAATATCAAATCTCTTCATAAAACTGGAGAGATTTTTTTATCAATAAAAAATAATATAAATATTTTAACTCAATCTAAACTTAGCGACATTTTAAATTATCATCTAAGAAAAAGATTGCAAACAAAAAGCAACGCCATTATTGTTATAGTTAATAGATATAAAACTATGAAATTGTTCAAAAATGTTAAGGATACAGTATGAATTATGAAAAAATATGGTTAGTTGTACCTACTTATTGGGGAGATTTTGGAACTAAAGAAAATCCACCTTGTATTGACTTTGACCATCCAACTAATCCAAAAAAGAGTGAAACATTAACTAAAACATTAGAAAACCTGGTATCCATTAAAGGTAATTTTAATTTATTAATAATTTTAGCTGTTACACATAGAGAATATTTAAAAATTGCAAATGAAAAAGTTACTAAGATTATTAACAATTTAGATACTAATAAAAAAATTTACTTAATAGACGAAGATGTTATAAATAACATCTCTAAATTCACAAACAAAAACATATTAAAAATGAATAGTTATGGGAATATAAGAAATGTACAATTATTTACTCCATACTTATTACAAGGTGAATATATTATTGCAATTGATGATGATGAAATAATTGAAGATACAAATTATATTGAAAAGGTTGTAAATACTTTTGAACATAATAAAGATGTAAAAGCTTTAGCTGGACCATATTTTGATAAATCAGGAGAATACAAAATAAAAGATGCTGAAAATTTAAAAGATTTAGATAATATCTTCCTATCAAAAAATTATTATATGAATAAAGCTCTAAAGAATGAAATGAATCATCGAGATAATTTACACAAAAGTGTTGTTGCTTTTGGTGGAAATATGATATTTACAAGAGCAATTATTGAAAAAGTTTGCCATGATCCTTTTATTCCACGGGGAGAGGATTATGATTATACTCTAAATGCCTTAATGTATAAAATTAGATTTTATTTCCAAAAAGATATTCCAATCACCCACCTTCCACCTAATTCGAATGAGAACCAAAAAGAAAGTAACATAAGAAAATTGAAAGCTGATATAAAGAGATTTATTTATATGAATTTCAAAATTATAGAATTTAATAAAAAATTTAAAGAGAATAAAATTGATTTATCTATATTAAATCCTTATCCAGGAGCTTTTGTAAAAGATATTGACGAGTTAGCCAATCAAGGGAAAAAAGCATTGATTCATGAATATCATAATTTACAAAAAGAAGATGAAATTGATAATTTTATAAAAGAAACAATTGAAATATCAAAAACAAAAAGCAAAGAATATTTTAAGTATAGAGAAGAATGGATTAAGTTTATTAAAGAGTCTTCTCAATCTCAAGATATTATTAATTATTTAAAATCGTTAGTGATAAATTAAGATTATATAAATAATACTATTTTAAGATATTAATTTATTCTATCAAGACTTCGCCACTGATATCTATATTTTAATAAAATCCTCTATCTACACACAACAATTTCACCTAAAAAAATTCTCTTATATATTAAATTAGTCTTTAATCTAATAACACTTGTCCATACAGACAATTAACTTGCGAACTTTAATCAAAATAATATAAAAAAGATATTTTGCTTTAATTTTCAGTTATTAAAGTAATAAAAATTCTTGATTTTAAATTTTATGCAAGTATAATAGAAAATATGAATATATTAATGATAACAAGCGAAGCTGTTCCTTTTTCAAAATCTGGAGGACTTGCCGATGTAGCAAGTGCTCTATCAATTGCCCTTGCTGAATTAAACCACAAGGTATCTGTATTAATGCCAGCATATGGGTTTATTGATTTAGAAGATTTTTCTGATCCCGTTGCTAATTTCGATATAGAAATAAATTCAAAAAAAGAAAATGTTGAAATAGTAAAGAAAAGTTTAAAAAATGTAGATTTTTATGCACTTAAAAACCCTATATTTACACAAAGAAAAGGAATCTATGGAGATACTTCATTTACTCCTTATAATGACAATTTTGAAAGATATATTTTACTATCTAAAACAATTTTTCCGCTTTGTAAAACATTGGATATGAAAATTGACATTTTACACGCTCATGATTGGACCGCAGGATTTGCACCTTATCTTTTGAAAAAAAATAATGATCCTTTTTTTAAAAATTGTAAATCTGTATTTACAATTCATAATTTAGCATATCAAGGATCTTTTTCAAGGTTAGATGCTCTAAAAGCTTCTATAGAAATTGATAATGATATTTTCTTTAATAATTCAATAAACAAAACTGTTAATATGCTTCAAGTTGGATTATTATATAGTGATTTTATAACTACAGTAAGTCCTACCTATGCAAAAGAAATTCAAGAAAAAGAATTAGGCTGTAATTTAGATAATATTCTCAAAGAAAGAAAAAGTTCTTTATTTGGTATTATTAACGGAATCGATTATGATGAATGGAATCCAAAAACAGATGATTATTTTGAACAACATTATGATATAAATAACCTTGATGGTAAAAAAGACTTAAAAAGAGAAGTTCAAAAAACATTTAATTTAGAAGTAAATGATGATATTCCACTGATAAGCATGATTTCAAGATTTGCTGAGCAAAAAGGGTTTTTTGAATTATTAGATGGAGAAAATGCACTTGAAACTATATTAAAAAAAGAAGATTGCCAAGTATTGATAATTGGAACTGGTGATGAAAATATAGTAAATAAGATTAAAGAACTTGATGAAAAATATGAAAATTTATCTTTAAATGTTATGTTTAGCAATAAATATGCACACATGGTAGAAGGTGCTAGTGATTTCTTTTTTATGCCTAGCAGATATGAACCTTGTGGATTAAATCAATTATATTCACTAAGATATGGTACAATTCCAATTGCTAGAAAAACTGGGGGATTAGCAGATACAATATTTGATATTGGTGAATACCCTCAAATTGGTACTGGTTTTTTATTTTCTCAACTAGAAAGTCATGCTATAATTGATACAATAAAAAGAGCTATAAAAGTTTATTATAATGAGAAAAAAACGTTAAATAAAATGATTAATAATGGCATGAATTTTGATTCGACTTGGACTAAATCGGCTAAATCATATGAAAAAATCTACACAAAGGGGTTATCATGAAAAAACAAGAAGCAGTTGCTATAATCTTAGGAGGCGGGAAAGGCACACGTCTTTATCCTTTAACAAAAGATAGGGCAAAACCCGCTGTTCCATTTGCAGGAAAATATCGACTTGTTGATATTCCAATTTCAAATTGTATTAATAGTAATATAATGCAAATTTATTTATTAACACAATTTAATTCTGCATCATTGCATAATCATATTAATAACACATATAAATTTGATACATTTACTCAAGGATTTGTTGAAATCTTAGCAGCAGAGCAAACTTTTCAAAGTGAATCTTGGTATCAAGGAACAGCCGACGCTGTAAGAAAAAATCTAATTCACTTTAGAGATACTAGTGCAAAATATTATATTATTCTATCTGGAGATCAATTATATAGCATGGATGTTAATGAAATGCTTCAAAAACACATTAACTCTGGTGCAGAATTAACTATAGCAGCTAAACCTATTTCTAGGAAACAAGCTACTGGACTTGGAATTATTGGATCAAATAAAGATAGTGAAATTGTTAAATTTTTAGAAAAACCTTCTGATGATTTAGATATTTCAGAATACAAAATACCTCAAGAATTAGTTTTATCTGAATTAAATAAAGAACAAAATGAATCTAATGAATATTTAGCAAGTATGGGGATTTATATTTTCAACGCAAATACTATGGAAGAAGTATTAGATAATAGTTTAACAGATTTTGGTAAAGAAATTATTCCTGATGTTATTAAATCTAGAAAAGTAAATGCATATCTTTTTGATGGATTTTGGGAAGATATTGGAACAATAAAAGCTTTTTTTGATACAAATTTAAACTTAGCTTCATTAACTCCTGATTTTAATTTTTATGATGAAGAAATGCCTATTTATACTCATAGAAGACATTTGCCAGCTACAAAAGTTAATTTCAGTAATATTAGTAATTCATTAACAAGTGAAGGCTCTATAATTACAAATGCATATATAGTTAATTCTATTATCGGAGTTAGAACATTTATAGAAAGTGGAGCCTCCTTAGATAGTATCTATTGTATGGGGGCTGCTGCTTATGAAACCCCAGAAGAAAGAGCTTTAAATAAGAAAAGAGGAATTCCTAACATTGGAATAGGAAGTGGAACTATTATTAAAAGAGCTATAATTGACCAAAACGCAAGAATTGGTGATGGTTGTAGAATTGGGATAGATGATATCCCTCGTGAAGATGTTGATAAAGATATGTATTCTATTAGGGACGGTATTATCGTAATTAGAAAAAATGCCATTATTCCCGATAATACAGTCATTTAATATTATACATTTATTTGAGGTTGCAAGATATTTGCAACCTCTTTTTTTTGTACTATCATTTTTTAAGCTATCTATAAAAATTCATTTATAGCCTTTAGCAATTCCTCCATTTGAATGGGTTTCTTTAAATGGTAATTCATTCCAACATCTAAGCTTTTTTGAACATCTTCTTCAAAAGCATTAGCACTTAATGCTAAAATTGGAATATTTTTTACATCATCTCTACTTAGAGATCGAATTATCTCAGTTGTCTTTAACCCATCTAATTTAGGCATCATAATATCCATAAAAATTAAACTAAATTCATTTTCTTTAGATTTTTTTATAATATTAATAGCACTTTCACCATTTTCAGCATGAACTACACTAAATCCAAAATTATTTAAAATAGTTTTAAGAACCATTGCATTTATTTGATTATCTTCAGCAATTAAAACCTTATAATCCTTAAAATTATTTTTTAAATTTTTTTTATCTTTACTATTTGCTTTACTTTTTGTATATTCTTCTTTACTAATAACCGTTATAGGAAACTTTAATGTAACTTTTGTTCCAACATCCAATTCACTTTCAAGCATTATATTCCCATTTAGTTGCTTGATTAAATTTGCACAAATAGCAAGTCCTAAACCTGTACCACCTTCAATATCACTCAAATTATTATTTTCTCTTGAAAAAGGTTTATAAATATCTTTAATAAATTCATCAGAAATACCAACTCCATTATCACAAATAGTTTGAATAGAATATATCTTACCATCTTGTTCAATATTTTCTACTCTATAAGTTACTTTTCCATTTTTATTTGTATATTTTATAGCATTGTTTAAAATATTTAATATAATTTGTTGTGATCTTAATTTTTCAATAATTTGATAAGGATAATACGGCCCTTGATGATTATAAACAAACTCAATATCTTTCTTTTTTGCTTGATTTTCAATAATTGTTAAAATTACACTATAAAACTTTTTTACATCGACAGGAACATAATTTAATTTAACTCTACCTAATTCTAATTTATTCATATCTAAAATATCATCAATTAAGCCTAATAAATAAGTACTAGAATTATGAATTTTCTCAAAATAATCTAAAATATCAATTTGATTATTTGATCTACCTATTTCAGACAATCCAATAATTGCATTTAAGGGAGTCCTAATTTCATGACTCATTCTTGAGAGAAACTCACTCTTAGCATTAGCTGCTTGTCTAGCTTTATTTAGAGCCTTTTTTAATACAATTTCATTCTTTGTTCTATATATCATCTCTTGAGATACATTTTGTTCCATGATTAATATAATTGGATCATTTTCTGAAGCTTTTATAAAATAGCATCTTCTCATAGTAATCATATTACCACCATCAGATATTCTATAATCAAAACTAAACATATTCTTATATCTCATTTGCTCTCTAATATTTTCAATATCAACTTGAGAATAGACATATTTTTTATCATCTGGGTGAACATATTTTTCTATAAATACTTCCCATTCAAATTTATAAATTCTATGAGGATTAAATGAATTTGTAACATCTTTTAATTGAGTTTTTCTTATTGACATATGTGAATTTAGTAAATTCACATATGATAAATATACAAAGTTTCTTAAGAATATTGCATCTAATGACAATTTTGAGATTTTTTTCTCAGTAATATCATAAAAAAACGTAAATGCAATTATTTCTTTTGTATTTATATCAAAAAACAATTTAGTAACATTTGAAACATAAATAATATCATTTGAACTAGTAATAACTTTATAATCAAATTCTAATATTCGCTCACCTTTTGAATAACAATCTAAAAGATACTCTTGAGATAACCTTGAATAAAGATATTCAATATCTTTAACAATAATATCAAAACTTATAAAGTTATCAATAATAGCTTCAATAGAATTATCTTTAGGTTTTTTGTCATTAACATTATATTTTGTTTCATAATTTATAACATAATTTCTTGAAATATTTATCTCTGCCATAAAAAATAAGTTCGAATAATCATCTAAGTTTTTCTTTCTCTCAATTTCAAACCATTTTTCTGAGGTTTTTGCATCATCAATATTTTCTATAGCTACCCAAGCATAAGAGGGAATACCTTCACTATCATTAAAACAAGTAAAGTGTAATCTCATCCATAAATAAGAACTTTTTCTGCTAGGGAAAATTCTAACTTCACAAGTTACTTCATGATCTCCATTTTTTACCTTTTCTAAAGCCTTATTAAATTTATCAATATCTTCATAATAAACTATATTTCTAGCAATAAATGTTTTAGAAATATCTTGTATAGGATTACCATAAAAATAATAATCTAATACCAAATCAGAATATTTATTAATTTTATCAGATTTTATATCATATTCCCATGTAGCAATTGAACATTTATTTAAAGCATTTTTAAACTGTAATTCAATATTTTTTATATCATTTACATTAGTAACACTTACTATTATCTTATCTTGATTAGATTTTTTATCAAATACTTTAGTTCCACTTAATTTCATCCAAATTGGTTGTTGGCTCAAATAAGTAACAGGTAATACTATTGAACAAAAACCTTCTTTTTTTATCATATTTATAGAATTTTGAATTAATCCAAAATATTCTAATGAAATAATATTATTATTTCTTATATATGAAAAGAAATTTGGTATTTCTTTACTTTCTTCATTATTAAAATTATTATTTAAAATAACTGCTCTATTAGTTGATGGATAAAAATCTATAATTTTAATTTTCTCTTGTTCTAATATTGTTTTAAAAAAATTATTAGAAAACTCTATTTCTTCTTGTTTTGCTTTACTTTGATTTAACAAATTAACTAATTTTGAAGTTAATGAATCAATAATCAAAATTAAAAATAAAGTAAAAATAGAAAAAGAAATTATAAATAATAATTTTCGAGAAAAAATTAAATCAAGATTCCCAAAAAATAATTCTAATATAATAATTAATAAAACAAATAAATAATTAATTAATACTTTATTTATTAACAAACAATTAGAAAATACAATAATTAATAAAATTTCCAATAGATAAAAACCATACGAAAATAGCTCAATATTATTGGGAATATAAAATATCAAATAAACAAAAATAACTAATAACATAACAAAAGAATATTTAATATTTTTTTCTTTTGAATTATCAAATTTACATACAATAGCTATTATTGAAAAAACTAAGACTAAGACTATTTTTGAAAAATAAAGAGAATCAATTATATATGAATATGCAAAATTCATAAATTCAACAAATAATAAAAACATAAACATTCTATTAATATCAAAAACATTTAAATCTTTTTTATTATCCATTTTCATATAAAATTATCCTTTTTTTTATTCTATTACTTATAACAAAGATTAACAAGAAAAACTATTTCTTATTATTTTAATCATTTACTAACTATTTTTTTATAAAAATATCCTTATTTTTTACTGATCCGACTAAAATAGGAACTGCTGATTTTAATTCATATAACGAGGGTACAACACTATCATCTATTAAATCACTTTGATTAAATAAAATTATAGCTTTATGCTTATTTTCATCTATACCTTTTAATAAACCTTCTTTATTATCAATTAATTTTTGATAATATTGAATATTAACTTTTTCTGTTGAATTCTCACCCATACAAACATTTGCAGCCATATCATTATAGGATGATAATCCTACCATTGCGATAATTGATGTAATCTCATCGACTATTACAGGATCTCTATCGCTATGAATTTTACAAGGCAAACATCTAGCACCATCAGCTTCAATTACTATAACATCATACATATTTACTATATGAGAAAAAAGTTCTAATCTTGGAGCTACTGCTTTTTTAGCATTCATTATATGATTTTCAACGTAAACTACTGATTCTCCATTTTTTGGATTATGATGGAAAAATTTTGATTCTTCAACAAAAACATGATTAACTCCAAAATCAAAAAATCTTGGTGCTTGGATTTTAGTTGTTGTTGTTAATAAAACTTTTTTTCCTTTTTCTCTATAATATTTACCTAATTCTATTAAGGTAGTAGTTTTTCCACCCCCTCCTGTTAATCCAATAACTAGAGGATATGTATTATCATTTATCTCTTCATCAATTTTATCTAAAAGATTCATTAATTATTTCCTTTTTTTTATCTATCAATTGTTTAATTATCATTTTATCACTATTTGCAAAATTATAATCAACTAATTTTTCTAAGTCTTCCCATTTTAATTGAGTGTGGACACTTAAATCTAATTTATCTATATCATCTTTTATAAATACTTGATGAGCTTTTAAATAATAATGAGTATCTTTATTATCAAACTCACTAATAGCTAATTCTTTTCCTACTTCAATATTTATACCTAATTCTTCTAGAAATTCTCTTTTTAAAGTATCTTCAACGCTTTCACCCCATCTATTTTTACCACCGGGAAATTCCCATTTATTAGCAATTGATCCTTTATCAATCCTTTTCCCAATTAAAATTTTGCCTTTATTAAAGCAAATACCAGCTGTTGTAATTCTTTTATTCAATTCTTTCATACCACACCTTTATAAAAATACCCAATTTGGGAAAATTAAATGCAAAAAAGCAACAATAAAATTAAAAATTGCCATTTTTACATATAACTTTTTATTGCTTTGATTAATAATTAATTTTTCATTACTTGTAAATAGAATATGATTATACCAAAAAGAAGACATTAACAATGCAATTGTAACAAATAAATCGCCTAATATTATTGGTCCCGGTATATTAGGAAAAAAACAATTAAAAACTGTTAACACATATCCTAAAAACATAATAAAAATAAATATTTTCTTATTTGATAATAGATATTCTCTCATATTTAATAAAATAGGCATTCTTATACCATATTCTTGAGTCATCAATAAAAACCCTGTATAGACAAGATATATTATACTTATAAACCAAAGCTGCATCATGATAGTTGTTTCCCTATATATTTAATTAATTCCTCACTAGTATAAAATCCCCAATCTTCTCTAGCTAACATACCAGCATTTGAATGGATTTTAGCACCTTCAATAGCACTATAATATAAATCTTTTGTTTTTGCTAAAATTGCTGCAATACAGCCAGCTAAGACATCACCACTACCGGCAACCCCCAAACTTGGGTTTAACCTTTTCAAAACTAAAGGTTTTTTATTTGGAGCTACTACATAAATTACACTAGCTTTACAAACAATTACTGAGTTTAACTTATTACTTAAAGAATTCAAACAATCGATAAAATCTAATGTATTATCATACTTTTGATTTGGCAATACAGCATCAATCATTAGTTTTAATTCACCTAAATGAGGAGTGAATATTATATTTTTATTATTAATAATTCTACCTTGTTTATAAAGATTGCTATATGCTCTAATCCCATCTGCATCAAGAACTAAAGGTATATTATATTCTAATATTTTATTTAACAAAGATTCTCTATTAATTGACCATCCAGGCCCTACTAATAATGAATCATATTGATTTAAATCTAATATTTCATTATTTTTTCTTGCAATTATTGATGGACTTTCACAAGCTATTATTGAATAGATTTCATTATCACAATATGCACTTACAAGCCCGACTCGAGTACTAAATGCTGATTTAGATGATAATATAAGAGCACCTGGATATTTTTCACTACCTCCAAATACTGCTAAATGCCCTCTAGTTTTTTTATAATCTGTTTTATTTAAAGGTTTTAAATTTATCTCATAATTATCCTCGATATATGCTTTTTCATCAATTTCAGAAACAACCTTAGGGGGAAAACTTGGATTTATTTCATAAATTTCTCCACAATTTATTATATTTTTGTGATAATAATATAATAACTTTTGAGGTCCCATAGAAATAGTATAATTAGCTTTTACACATTCATTGTTTATAATATCACTAAGTCCACTTGGTACATCTATGCTAAAAATAATTGATTCACTTTTATTTATTTTTTCAATAACATTGATAATATTATCTCTTAATTTAGTTTTTAGTCCAATTGCAGTAATACCATCAATTATTACATTAGATTTTTCAATAACACTAGTTATATATTTATCATCATATTCATTCAAATTATAAGTTTTTAAATTATAAGAATTTAATATTTTTTTTTGAATTTTTGATGTTTCACTATACTTATTTGAACAATATACTATTGATACATTATTATATCCATCATTTATTGCACATCTTGCAACAACCAATGAATCTCCTCCATTATTGCCACCTCCTGCAATAATTAATATATTATCATCAATATTTATTTTACTCTTTATGAATTGCCAAGCTTTTAATCCTGCTTGTTCCATTAAAATTAAGCCAGGTTGATTATAAGATTCTTGTGAAATTTTGTCGATTTTTGCAACATCATCACAATAGTATAAATTTTTCATAGTTTAATGTTACTCTAATGAGATATACTTGACAAGAATATTTTACATTATTACTCTAGTAATTGTCCTGGGGTGGCTAATGCCTGAGATAAAACCCGTTTACCTGATCTGGATAATACCAGCGGAGGGAGACTCTTTTTATTTATCTTAAAATATCAATTTATTACCCTTAGGCCAAAATTCAATTTGGAGGCTTTTTTATGAAAAAGTTTTTATTTATTGTTGTGGCCTTTGTTGCTACAACATCAAATCTCTTTGCATCAGGTGCAAAAGAAGAATCTATTGATGTTAGTTCTAATGAAATAACTGTTTATGCATATGATGCATTTTGTGGAGACTGGGGTCCTGGTCAAAAAGTTGTCGAAGCTTTTGAAACAAAAACAGGGATTAAAGTTGATCTAGTTTCTGCAGGAGATGCAATTGAAATGTTAACAAAAGCTGAATTAGAGAAATCAAATCCACAAGCTGATGTTATTATTGGAATCTCTAATGATATGGCAATGAAAGCTTATAATAGTGATTTATTTGATACTTATAACTCTCCAGCTTTAAAAGATATTCCTAATTTTCTAAAATTTGATAAACAAAATAGACTTTTACCTTTTGACTATGGTAATTTTGCATTTGTTTATGATAGTGAAAAATTAAGTGAAAAAGATTTGCCTAAATCTTTAAATGATTTAACTAATTCAAAATTTAAAGATAAAGTATTACTAATCGATCCTCGTACTTCTTCGGTTGGATTAGGATTGTTAATTTGGACAAGAGAGTTATATGGAGATGATTATCTAACATGGTGGGAAAATATGAGCGATAGTGCTCTTACTATAACAGAAGGGTGGTCAAGTGCTTATGGTATGTTTAGTGCTGGAGAAGCTCCTATCACACTATCCTATACAACTTCTCCTGTATATCATGTAATGTATGAAGATTCAACTCGATATAAAGCTATAATATTTGAAGAAGGACATAGTGCAACTATAGAAGGTGTTGGTATATTAAAAAGTTCAAATAAAAAAGATTTAGCAAAAGAGTTTGTTGATTTCTTATTAACTGATGCACAAGTTGATATTGCTAGTGCAAATTCAATGTATCCAACAAACTCAAATACAAAATTACCAAGTGCTTTTGATTGGGCTCCAAAACCAAACGTTACTTTAAGCTTAGAGGCTAGCGATATTGAAGATAATCTCGATATTTGGCTAGATGATTGGACAAAAGTAATGAGCAAATAATCTTTAAAAAAAATAGAGGAAAATATGAAAAAAAAATATGTTGATAATAGAAATTTATATGAAAGAATAGTTCCTATTCCTTCACTTTTATTATTGTTTTTGATCTTCTTATTTCCTCTATTTAGTACTTTATCAAAAGCTTTTATTGTAGATAATAAATTTACCTTTCTCCCCTTTATTAATCTATTATCAGATTCTTATACACATAGAATATTATTATTTACAATAAACCAAGCCTTTTTTTCAACTTTACTTTCTTTAATTATTGCATTACCTGGTGCATATCTTCTAATCAATTATCAAATAAAAGGTAGAAAATTAATTTTAGCAATATGCACAATTCCTTTTGTACTTCCTGCAATTTTAGTAATACTCGGATTTGTCACTTTCTATGGAAATAATGGATTTCTAAATATTTTACTTATGAAATTATTTAATTTAGAAAACCCTCCTTTAAAAATATTATATTCTTACAAAGCTATTATCATAGCTCATGCTTTCTATAATTTTCCAATTATTTTAGTATTAGTAACTACTTATTGGGAAAATTTAGATTACAAATTAGAATTATCTTCATTTGTTTTTGGAGCAAGCAAAGCTCAAACTTTTATTTACATAACACTTCCAAGACTTATTTTATCTATAATATCTTCATCACTTCTTGTTTTTTTATTCTGCTTTACAAGTTTTTCTATAATCTTAGTATTAGGTGGTGGTCCAAAGTTTACAACAATGGAAGTTGAAATTTATCGAAGAGCTAGAATTTCTATGGATTTAAATACCGCCTCCTCTTATGCAATTATTTCTATCCTATTTTGTATAATCATCTTAATTCTGTATAATATTTTTCAACGAAAAACTACAACAAAAGAAAATGCATATAAAAGTTTATATAAAAAAGAAAAAAAACCTGTATCAAAAATTGGATTGATTCTTAGTCTAATATACACAATATTTGTAGTACTCTTTGTTTTATCCCCAATTATATCAATAATAGTTAAATCATTTTTAGCATCTAATACTAGAAGTGAACAAAGTATTTTTACCCTCAAATGGTATAAACAATTATTTGGAATAACATCGACAACAGGAGTTATGAAAACAAGTTTTATTTCAATTATTAATTCATTAAAAATTGCTCTAAGTGTTGCACTTTTATCAACTCCTTTATCACTTTCTTTAGCTGTCGCTAGCAAAAGAGATAAATCAACTACATCGCTTTTTATTGAATTATTATCAATGTTACCTCTAGCTGTTTCTTCAGTAATAATAGGATTAGGATATTATTTAATAGCAGCAAAAATACAAAATACAGGAGGATTAATATTAGTAATATTGGCTCATTTAGTTATAGTATTACCTTTCAATATTCGAGCAATAACTCCTGAAATTAGAAAAATACCACCATCTTTAAAAAACAGTGCAATGACTCTTGGAGCTAGTGGGTTTAGAGCATTTTTAAATATTGAAGTACCCCTTTTAAAAAGTGCTTTAATAAGTGGTGCTATATTTGCTTTTGCAATTAGTATGGGAGAAGTTAATGCAACATTAATATTATCCTCATCTTCAATTATCACAATACCTGTTACAATGTATAGATTAATAGGTTCTTATAATTTTGGTGGAGCATGTGCACTTGGTACTATATTAATAATAGTTTGTTCTATAGTATTTATAAGTAGTGAATATCTTAAAAAAGATAATACCTTATATATTTAATAAAAATTGAGAAATAAATGAATAAAAATATTAAATTAAAATTAAAAAAACAGTTTGAACAATTCCTTCTTGATATAGATATAACTCTAGAAAAAGGAAAATTAATCTCTTTATTAGGACCTAGTGGCTGTGGAAAAAGTACAACTCTTCAATTGATAACAGGATTAATTGACAATGATGAAGGTCATATTGTAATAGATGATAAAGATATTTCTAAGATGAAAGTAAATGAAAGAAAAATAGCAATGGTTTTCCAAGATTATGCTCTTTATCCTCATTTAAACGTTGAAAAAAATATTGCATATCCTCTAAAAATAAAAAAAGTCAAAAAAGAAGAAAGAAAAAAAAGAGTTAAAGAATTGCTAGAGCTAGTAGGCTTAAGTAACTTTGAAAAACGTAAAATTGAAAGTCTCTCTGGGGGAGAAAGACAGCGCATTGCTTTAGCTCGAGCTCTTTCGTACGAACCTAAATTATTACTTTTAGATGAGCCTTTATCGGCCCTTGATGCTAAAATGAGAATTTATTTAAGAGATGTAATAAGAAATATTCAAAAAAAATTAAAAATTACTATGATCTATGTTACCCATGATCAAAGTGAAGCTCTTTCGATATCAGATACTATTGTATTAATGAATAATGGAAAAGTAGAAATGTGTGCTAGCCCTGAAGAAATATACAATAACCCTAGTACTAAATTTGCTTCAACCTTTATTGGAGAAGGCAATTTTATTCCAGCTTATTATGTAAATAATAATAAATATTTAAAAGAATCAAATACATTATTCTTTTTTAGATATGAAAATGCATATATTATTGAAAAGTCTAAATTTAATGTAAAAGAAATGCTTCCTCATATTTCTTTAAAAAATGCTAAAGTTACATCTTGTGAATTTAGAGGAATCTTTTATATAATAAAATTGTTATATAAAGATGTATATATATCACTATATTCTAAAACAAAACCGGTTGATGAAATTGTTGATATAAATATCAAATTAAAAGACCTTAAAGAATTTAACAAGGATTTATTAAAAGAAGATGCATATTAGTTAATTTTTAATTAATAATAAATAATAGGAGTATTCTTTGAAAAAACTTTCGATTTTATTATTATTTTTATTATTTTTATTATCTACATCCCTATCAGCTTATGATATGGGATCTAAAATTGACTATGGACTTTATTATCACCCCGCTATCACATTAGATAACCAAGATGATTTATTTGTGTATTCTTCTCTTTCCTCAACATATGATTTTGAGCCTCTTTATTTAAAAATAAATAAA
Source organism: uncultured Spirochaetaceae bacterium (assembly GCA_964589355.1). Classification (GTDB taxonomy): domain Bacteria; phylum Spirochaetota; class Spirochaetia; order Sphaerochaetales; family Sphaerochaetaceae; genus Pleomorphochaeta. The sequence continues at coordinate 7,418 of CAZPTG010000006.1, read as the reverse complement.
TTTGAAATTGGACCTTATTATTCATTTTTGCATATATCTAGATCTATTGTTTACAACAATATTTATCTAAGAGAATTTTGCGCATTAGGATTTGGTCTTGATTTAGGTTATATTATTAATAATAAATTCAAAATTAATACAAAAGTTGCAATGGGAATTGGAGATGTAGGGGAATCTCTTAATAAAGAAATGTATATCAACATGGCTATTATTCCATCGTATTTATTAATTGATAAAGAATTTTTAGATATTAATTTTAATTTTATACTAAATATTATCTATAGAAAGTATTTATTAGCACCGACATTAGGCTTTGGATTAAGTGTCAATTTTGATTGGGTATCTAATTATCTAAATTCAATTAATTCAAATGATACTTTTAGAGGTATATAATGAGATGAAAAAAATATTATTTATATCACTTATTTTATTTATCCTAACAAGTTGTGAATTATACTATAAGCAAAATCCCTATAAAATTAATCTAATTACAATTGGTCTTGATTATAGTCATACAGATTCAGATTTAGATGATTTAAATAAGACCCTCAATGATGCACAAAATGTAGAAGAAGCATTCAAATTTTTAAGTGAAAAAAATAATATAGAATACACAAGTAAAAAATATATTCAAAATGATGAGGCTAGTTCAATATATCCAAGTAAAACAAATATTGTTAATGCTCTTATAGATATAAATAATAATTCAAATAAAAATACCATTAATATTATTTATTATTCAGGACATGGTAGCATTGATGGAAGTTGGATATTAGCTGGAAAAACTAACAATATTGAATCAGAACCATATGATATTAATTTAGCTCTTGATATTGATGATATTTATAATCTATTAAAAGATATAAAATCTAATACTGTTATAATATCTGATTCATGCTATTCAGGAAATTTTTATAAGAGCAGTGAATATACAATACATGAAAAAGATTTTACTTTAAAAAAATCCTTTGAAAAATTGTTTAGCGAGAAAAGTGAAAATGAGAACATCTATTTTATTAGTGCTACTGAAGAAGATAACTCATCTTGGGAACCTAATAATGAAGATACTAGCGGTCATGGATACTTTACAAATGCCTTATTAAATGGTTTAGGATGGGATAACTCTTCACAAAAAATAACAAAAGAGATTCCCCCTGCTATAAATAATAATATTTTAAGTCTTGATTCTTTATTAAAATATATAAAAGCAAATCAAGATATTGATTTATTAAATAATAATAATCCTTCTCAATATCCTCAAATTTCAGGTTGGAGATATGATTTAACTCTTTTTACTTACTAATATTTAAACATTATAAAAGCAATAAATGATATTTTTTTATTCTCTAAATATAAAGAGGTATTATGAAAAAAATATTAATCCTATTACTAATTACTATAATATTCACAAGCTGTAATTTAAGTGTTAAAAGAAGCCCATATAAAATTAATCTAATGACAGTTGGTTTAGATTATAAAAATTCATCAAATATTAATAGCTTATACGGAACAATTAATGATGCAAAAGAAATTGAAAAAGCTTTTAGATTAATTAGTGAAAGAAATGAAGTTAATTTCTCAAGCTACAATTATATCCAAGAAGGAGATAGTTATGCTGAGTCTACAATAAATAATTTATACTATCCTAAAAAATCTAATATATTAAACGCTTTTGATAATTTAGAATTAGCATCAGATGAAAATACAATTACAATTTTATATTATTCAGGACATAGCAATAACAAGGGAAGTTTTCTTCTTGCAACAACAAATAAAGATAATGGAGAAAGCTTAATTAATAATAATAATATAAAAGATTCTCAATTATTAAGTGTTGATGAGATATATAATTCAATAAAAGATATAAAGGGAAAAAAAGTTATTATATCAGATTCGTGTTATTCAGGTAATTTTTATAAAAACAGTGTTTATACACTAAATGAAGAAATTTTAACCTTTGAAAATGCATTTAATAAACTTTTTAGTAAAGGAAGTGAAGCCCCAAATACTTATATTTTAAGTGCAACTGAATCAAATAATACAGCACATGAACCATCTTTTAATGTTGGAAATAGACAACATGGATATTTTACAAAAGCTCTCCTTGAAGGACTTGGCTGGTGTGATGGGAAAAAAGGAGAATTAAGCAATAATATAATTCCATCTCTAAGAGATGAAAAAGGAATTCAAGGTATATTATCTAAAGGAAAACCACCTGCTATAAATAATAATATATTAAGTATAGATTCACTATTAAAATATATAAAAGAAAATCAAGAAATTAATTTAATTTCAGATTCATATTTAATTTCTCATCAATATCCATGTATCTCTAGCTGGAGATCTGATTTAGTACTATACATTTATTAATTAATTAATTAATTTGTAATATTTCTTGTTTTTACTTTTTCGATTTCATCTCTAATTAATGCTGCTTTTTCAAATTCCAAATCTTTAGCGTATTTAAACATCTCTTTTTCTAATTCTTTAATATATTTATTTCTATCTTTCTTTTGTAATAAATTATAAGAAGAACGACGAATACTTAAATCACTATTAACATCTTGTTTTTTCTCTTCTTCTTCTCTTTCAATGATATCTTCAATTGCTTTTTCAATGGTTTTAGGAGTAATCCCATGTTTCTCATTATATTCAAGTTGTATCTGTCTTCTTCTCTCGGTTTCACTTATAGCTTCACTCATTGCATGACTTTCTTTATCAGCATACATAAGCACTCTACCATCAGCATTTCTAGCAGCTCTTCCAATAGTCTGAATTAAAGCTGTAGAGGAACGTAAAAAACCAATTTTATCAGCATCTAAAATTGCAACTAAAGATACTTCTGGTAAATCAAGACCTTCACGTAGTAAATTTATTCCAATTAAAACATCAAAAATACCTTTTCTTAAATCTCTCAATATTTCAACTCTTTCAATTGTTCCAATATCACTGTGTAAATATCTTACCTTTAAATCTAAAGAACTTAAATAATCAGCTAAATCTTCAGCCATTCTTTTAGTCAATGTTGTAACTAATACACGTCTATTATTTTTTATTGTATCTTGAATTTCTTTATATAAATCTTCCATTTGACCTTCAGTTTTCCTAAGTGAAATCTTAGGATCTAATAAACCTGTAGGTCTAATTATTTGTTCAACTAATTGTGAAGAATCCTCTATTTCCCTTTTGCCTGGAGTTGCTGATACATAAACTCTCTGATTTACAATTTTATCAAATTCATCATACTTTAAGGGTCTATTATCTAAAGCTGAAGGCAATCTAAAACCAAAGTTTACCAAATTTAATTTTCTAGATTTGTCTCCTTCATACATTGCACCCACTTGCGAAAGAGTAACATGAGATTCATCAATAAAAGTAACAAAATCTGAGGGAAAATAATCAAGCAAAACAGCAGGTCTAGAGCCCTCTTTTCGTCCGGTTAATTGCCTTGAATAATTTTCAATTCCTGAACAATAACCTATTTCTTTTAACATTTCTAAATCATATTCTACACGAGATTGAATTCTTTGAGATTCTACAGCTTTTCCTTGAGAATCAAAATACTCAATTCGTTCTTTTAATTCATTTTGTATTCTACCAATACCATCTAATACAGCCTCATGAGGCATCACAAATTGTTTAGCTGGGTATAAAGAAAGAGCATCAACACTTTCTTGTTTTTTATTATTTAAAGGTTCAAACCATGAAATATCTTCAATGATATCCCAATCTAATGTAATTCTAACAGCATTTTCTAAATATGGTGGATAAATTTCAATAACATCACCCCGCACCCTAAACTTTCCACGTTCAAGCACACTATCATTTCTCTCATATTGCATTCTAACAAGTTGATCTAGTTCACTTCTATGATCAAAAATAGAACCAACCTTAAAAACATGTACCATGTCTTTAACACTTACAGGAGAACCTAATCCATATATACAAGAAACTGTTGAAACTACTACAACATCCCTTCTTTCCATAAGAGAAAAAGTAGCTGATAATCTCAATCTATCAATTTCATCATTAATATCAGCAGTTTTTTCTATATATAAATCTTTACCAGGAACATATGCCTCTGGTTGATAATAATCATAAGTAGAAACAAAATATTCAACTGCATTATTAGGAAAGAAAGTTTTAAACTCTCGATATAATTGAGCCGCTAATGTCTTATTATGTGATAAAATTAATGTTGGTCTATTTATTTTCTCAATTATTTTTGCCATGGTATAAGTTTTACCACTACCTGTAACTCCTTTTAATACTTGAGTTTTTTCACCATTTACTAAACCGTTACTTAACAGATCAATAGCTTTAGCTTGATCACCTGAAGGATCATAAGGGGATACAACATGAAGAGCTAAAGCTTTCCCACCTTGAGCTTGGTGGTGATAATTATCTATTAATTCACCACCCCATTTTGAATCTACTTTTATATTATCATTATCACTCATTATTGAACAACCTTATCCATATTATCAGATCTATCAACCAATTCAACTTTTTTTACAATTTCTTTGCCATCTCGATTAATCGTTACTTCTACCTTGTCACCCTTTCTTGTAGTTAATAAAGCATTATAAAAGTCATTATATGTCTCAATTGAGGTATCCTCAATTTTAGTAATAACATCGCCTCCTAAAAAAAGAGTTGACGCTCCATAGGATATTTTTATATCACCACCTCTTATTCCAGCTTCTTCAGCTTTACCATTTTTTACAACTTGACTAACAAGAACACCTTTTTTTACATCTAGCTTAGCATAATCAGCTAATTGAGTTGTCAATTGAACCGGAACAATATCTAACCAACCTCTCATAACTTTCCCATGAGTAATTAAATCAGGGATGATTGATAATATAGTATCAATGGGAATAGCAAAATTCATCCCAGCTTGACCATCATTATATACAGAAGTATTCATACCTACCATTTTATAATGAGAATCTATTAAAGGACCTCCACTATTACCAGGGTTAATACTAGCATCAGTTTGAATCATTCCCATAATAATAGCATCATCATTTGTTTGAACCGCTCTATCTAAACCACTAACAATTCCAGTAGTTAATGTTCTATCATATCCATATGGATTACCAATTGCATAGACTTTTTGTCCAACTTTCAAATTAAAGCTATTCCCTAATTCAATTGGTTTTAATTCTTTTTTTTCAACATCTATCTTTATTAATGCAATATCATCAATATTATCACTTCCTGTAATAGAAGCACTATAATATGATCCATCAGATAAAGTTACAATAATATTATCTAAATCCTCAATCACATGATAATTAGTTAAAATATCGCCTTTTGAAGATAGTACAACACCACTACCTGTTTTATTTGTTTTATTAAATGATACTATATCACTAGTCGATGAGTTACCTGAAATATGAACAACACTGTCTCTACACTTTTCATACAATTTGATATTATGCATCTCTTCACTTGTATATAACCATGTTGAACTATCATCTAATACAAGTGATACACTATCCTCATTATAAAATATTTCATCAACTTCAACATCACCTAAGGCTAACAATCCAATTTCACCCTCTTCATCTAATACTTTTTGAACGTTTTTCTTTAATTGATTTCTTTCATAATCTAAAGATAATTTTTTTGACCAATTATAAATAAATATTGTTAAAACTATTAATAATAATATTAATAGTGAAACGATAATAAATTTTAATATACTTTTTTTAGAAGTTCTATTCATGTTTAATAATACTATATAATGAGAGTGTAATTAGCAAGTAATAATAACTTGATAAAAATACACTCTCATACTTTATTGATGATATCATCTTATATATAAGAAGAAACTATATACAAATTTATTTTTATATTGATTTAACTTTATTACAAGCAAAATCAAGTGCATTATTTATTATTGAATCATTTATCCTAAATTTAGGGCTTTCTCCATTATCACCAAAGACTCCATTATTTGATAAATAAGCTAATAAAGCTCCTGAGAAAATAGCGCCACAATCATTTATTGATTCACTAAACCAACAATTATCATATTCAAACATATCATCCTTATCACTTATCCAAGTGACTTTATGATCTTCTCTTATAATAATATGAGCATCTTCATTAATATTTCTTATTTCTTTAACAATTTGAGAATATGATTGTTCATTAAAAATATAAGAAATATCATTTTTATTCAATTTAATGATTTTTGCAATTTCAAAAAAATCAAATACTCTTTTCTTCCAATTAGGTATTTTTTCAATCTCTGATATAATAATATCGGGCTCAACATAAATATTAGCTCGAGGGGTTATAAACGACAATACATCTAAAATAGAAGAACTTGTTGGATTAATTAGCATAGAAAGAGATCCTATATGAATTGCTTTAATATCTGAATGATTTGATAATGAATTAAGTAATTCTTCACTATTTAATACCATCGATGCTGTATTTTTTAGATAAAAATCTTTTTTTATCTTGTTATTCTCATCTTTTGTAGTAAAACATAAAGGTGATTTAAATTTATTATTACATAAATCAGGATCAAATAAAATTTCATTCTCTACTAAATAATTTATTACTTTAAGACCATTTACATCATTAGAAATCGCAGATATAAAAGCACTACTAGCTTCAAAATCCATACAAGCTTTTGCACAATTTAATCCATAACCACTTAATTTTATATCGTATTTATCATTATTTTCTACTAAATCAATTATATACTCACCAATTACAAATATCATATTTATACCTCAATTACTATTTTTACTAATTTTATGCTAAATATAATTATATTACAATCTATTTATTATTGAACTATTATATATTGTTTTCTATAATCTAGTAGTTATGAAAAAAATCACTACTAGAGAAATGAAATGGATAAACAAAGGTAAGTATAAAAACTTATCATACAATAGAATTGAAGCAACAGGTAAAAACAGCTATTTTTATGCAATTAGCGATGAAAATTTTAGTTTTTCAAGTTCTCATCAATTAACTAATAAAAATTACTCAATCTATATTTCTATTAGTGATATTACCTATATAAAATTCGATATTCAAGAAAATCCTATAATAATTATTTCTGTTAAAGGATATGAATCAAAAACTGTAATTAGCAATAATTCTTTAAATTATAATGATAAAATAAATATAACATTAGAAAGATATAAAAATTCTTTTTCTTTCATACTTCAAGATAAAAAAATTAGTGAAATCTCTTTACCCGCAGCTGAAAAAGCCATTACATTTGGTTTCCTATTTAACAATAATGATTTTGCAAAAATTGATGATATAAAATATAGAAAAAAATAATATATTTTATTTGTTTTATTAATAGATACTTTTCTTTAAATAGCTAATAATGCTATTATTGCATTTAAGTTAAAGGCCCCTTTGAAAGGGCAAAAGGA
>CAZPTG010000005.1:0-27466 GCA_964589355.1 uncultured Spirochaetaceae bacterium | reverse complement strand
ATCTTAAATTTGATTAATTGCTTATTTTTAAATTCAAATAATATAACAAAACGCTAGCTAATAAATAAGATTTTTTAACAAAGAAATTAAATTAGAAAATTAATTAGGCTTTTATTTATAAAAACTTTAGATGATCTAAAAATATAAGAGTTATTTTAAGAAATTATTTTTGTATTAATGTTACATATAATAAGAGTTTGAGATTTTTATAAAAACCCCTTTTTATTAGTTTTAAACAAAACGGGGTTAATTTATTTTATATCCATTTTATAACTTTATTTGAAAATTTCTCTTTATACGTTCCATTAACAATATCTTCAAAAACATTAAAATAATAATCGCTATTTTCATATATAATTTCAAATACATAATTTTCACCTATTAATCTTGATGCTACTTTGCAAGAAATTTTTCCTCGAATATCATAGTGTAAATCTATTGTTTGTAGATAACAATAAAGAGGAGAAATATATGGATAGGAAAGCTCATCATTATAATTTCTTACAAAATTCTTTTCACTAATTTGATTTCTTAAATTTTCACTAAGCATTGAATAAATTATAATTGGATTTTGATCATTTATAGCTTTTACTATTTTTTGAGATCTTTGATAAGCTCTTTCAAAATTACAATTATCCCAATATGATGATGAATTTTTATCAAGGGAAGTACAGCTAACAAATATTAAAGTTGATATAAATAGTATTAAGTATTTTTTTATATTCATATTTATCCTTATTTTTTATCTCTACTATAAGCTTGAGTAAAATACGATGGGAATTTGACATATTTTGATACACCTAATAAAACAACTACAGTTAAAATATAAGGTAATGCTTGTAACAATTGAATTGGTACTGCAACACCAATTGACTGAAGTCTCATTTGAAGAGTATTTGCAAAACCGAATAATAGGGCTGCAAATAATACTCTAATTGGTAACCATCTTGCAAAAACAACTACTGCAATTGCAATAAAACCTCTACCAGCAATCATTTGATCAGTATAAGTATTCATATAACCAAGAGACATTGAAGCTCCTGCAAAACCAGAATATAAACCCCCTATTAAAATACTTTGAAATCTGATTTTATTTACTTCAATTCCTTTTGAATCAGCAGCTCTTGGAAATTCTCCAACTGCTTTTATTTTAAGTCCATATGATGTTTTATCCATTATAAACCAAGTTATTATTACTAATAACAACATAAAATAAAAAGTAAAATTGTGATTAAATAAAATAGGGCCAATAAAAGGAATTTTTGTTAAAAATCCAAAGTTAATAGGTTTAAAATTTTCAATAATAGGAGGTAAAGATCTTATTCCAAAAACTACTCTATATAGATAAGAGCTAAGTCCTGTTGCTAACATAGTAAGTGCTGTCCCTGAAATTACTTGATTTGATTTTAAGTTAACTGTTAAATGAGCCATTATAAAGGAATAACAAAGTCCTGAAACTCCTCCGATTATTAGAGCAAAAGTTAAACTTTTTGTAAGAGCTGCTGCTATAAAACTCATTAGGCAAGAGAATATCATTGTTCCCTCAACTGATAAATCAAGCGTGCCAGATTTGTGGACATATACTTGACCTAATGCGGCTAAAATAATTGGAATACTAGTTCTTAGTGTTCCCACTAATAAACTTATAATAAAACTACTACTCATTATTTTTTACTCCTTTTTTCTACAATAATTTTAGAAGCTACTACAAAAACTATGACAAGAGCTTGAATAATTGTAACGAGAGAATAGGGGACTCCCATAAATCTTTGCATACATTGCCCTCCAACAGTTAGTGCTGAGAAAAAAAATGCTGAAAAAATTATACCAATAGGATTTAAGTTACCCAATAGAGCAACTACTATAGCAACTGAGCCTAGAGTTCCTGCTATATTATCTTGTAATCTACCATGTATTCCTAAAACATCTATATATCCAGCAATTGCTGCAAATGCACAAGAAATTCCCATAGTAAGCATAATTTGTAAATTTACAGATATTCCACTTAGTTTTGCAACATTAGGATTTGCTCCAATCATTTTTATTCTAAATCCTTCTTTTGTTTTCCAAAAGAAAAATAAAAGAATAACAAGGAAAAGTGCTAAAAATAAACCACTATGAAGTCTTGTTCCAACCATTAATTTATCAAAAAGAACTTCTTTTTCAATTAATTTAGATTGTGGAAAATTATGCCCATCTGGATCCATCAATGGTCCATATACTAAAAAACTTAGAAATAGTGCTATTATATAATCAAACATTAGAGTTGTAATAACTTCATTTGCATTAAGTTTAGCTTTTGCTAATCCTAATAAACCTCCAAAAATCATACCAACTAAAATAGATAATAAGAGTGCTATTACTAATTTCAACCACATAGGAGCTGGTAAATAAACACATACAATTAGAGTTGAAATACAACCAAGAGTATATTGGCCATTTCCTCCAATATTCCAAAGTTGTGCTTTAAAAGCAACAGATGTTCCAAGTGCAATTGTTAAAATAGGAATCATTTTTACAAGAGTTTCTGAAAATCCATAGGCTGAACCAAAAGCTCCATTAAATAATGATTTGTATGATTCAATTGGATTAAAATTACTTAAAAGTAAAATTATAGCTCCTACTGCAAAAGCAAGTATTATTGATAATATTGGTGGTAATATGTTTTTAAATTTATTCATTAATTTCTTCCTCATCCAATCCAGCCATCAAACGACCAATTTTTGCAACTCCGCAATTGGGTTGTAAAATACCCATCAATTTGCCTTTAAAAATAACAGCAATTCTATCAGCTATTTGAAATATTTCTTCTAAATCCGCCGAAATTAATAATACTGATCCACCCTTATTTCTTAGTTCAAGCATTTGATTTCTTACATATTCCATTGCTCCAACATCTAATCCTCTAGTAGGGTGAGAGGCAATTAAGAGAGCAGGGCCTCTGTCCATTTCTCTTGCTAAAATAACTTTTTGCTGATTACCACCTGATAATTGATTTGCTCTATCATTATTATCTTGGCTTTTTATATTAAATTTTTTTATCATTCTAGTTGCTTGATTTTGGGCTTCTTTTGTGGATACAAAAAATTTATTTGAAATAGGGGATCTTTCATAAGTTTTTAGGATTAAATTGTCACTAATTGACCAATTCATGACTAATCCGCTTTTTTGTCTATCTTGTGGTATGTAGGATATTCCGTTTTTTATTCTATGATTTACATTAGTTTTTGTTATGTCTTTTTGATTTAAAAATATGCTTCCATTTTCACATTTGTTTAAACCAACTATTGTTTCGCATAATTCTTTTTGGCCATTGCCATCAACTCCTGCAATTGCAAAAATTTCACCTTTTTTTATATTAAAATTAATATTATCCAATAATTTAACATGTTCTTTTTTATAAGAAAGATTTTTTATTTCTAAAACTTTTTCAATAGAGTTTGTTTTTTCTTTTTTAAAATTAAAATTAACATCTCTTCCAACCATTAATCGTGATAATTCTTTTGTGCTTGTTTTTTCATTTATTGGTGTTGAACCAATTAAATCTCCATTTCGTAAAACACTAACTTCATCAGCTATATCCATTATTTCATTTAGATGATGAGTGATTATGATTATTGATTTACCATTTCGCTTTAGTTCTTTTAATATTAAAAATAAATCTTCTACTTCTTCTGGGGTTAAAACAGCAGTTGGTTCATCTAGGATGAGAGTTTTTGTTTCTTTATATAGGGCAGCGAGTATTTCAACTCGTTGCTGTTGCCCAACAGAAATATGATCAATGATTGAATTTGGATCAACTCCAAGATGATATTTTTTTGATAATTGAATAATTCTTTCTTTAGTTTGTTTAGGATTAAGTAGAGGAAAATTTTCATCTTCATTTGCAAGCATAATATTTTCACAAACACTCATGTTTTTTATTAACATAAAATGTTGATGAACCATTGATATCCCTTTTTTCATTGAGTCTTGAGGAGAATGCTCAAGTTTAAAAGGTTTTCCTTCTACTAATATTGAGCCTTCATCTGCAATACTTAATCCAAAAAGTTGATTCATTAATGTAGTTTTTCCTGCTCCGTTTTCACCAAGTAATGCGTGGATACTTTGTTTTTTTAGTGTAAAGTCAATGTTATTGTTAGCAATTAAAGATCCAAATCGCTTTGTGATTGATCTCATTTCTATAGCATTCATTTTATTAGTATTCTCCTAAAGACTTAAGCTATTTTTGATTTTTATATAATATTTTTACAGGGAAGATTTTTCTTCCCTGTAAATATTAATAATTATTTTTCAAAATCAGGAATTACAATTGTTCCATCTTTAATACCACTAATTGCTTTATCCATGTTTTCAAAAACTTTTTTATCAAACATATTTTCAAATTGATGATAATCTGCTACAGATAATCCATTGTTTTCAACATTAATCCAATAGAATTTTTCTTGATTCATGAAATTGTCAGATAATACATCATCTAAGATTTGTCTAATTACTAAGTCCCATTGATAGTTTACACCACTAACAACATTGTCTTTAGCTAAAACATATTGACTTGTTATATTTGATAAGCAATATTTATCGGCTTCTAGAGCAGCATTTACAACACCAAGGCCGATACCATCACCACTATGCCATATTACATCAACACCACTGTCATACATGCCAAGAGCACCTTCTTTAGCTTTTGCAGCATCTCTCCAGTCTCCTGTGTAGAATTCTTGGATCTCAATATTAGCATTTGCTTCTTTTGCACCCATTTTAAAGCCTTCATGACCTCTATAAATTTCAGAAGCATCAGCACCACCTATAACACCGACTTTTTCAGTTTCTGAAATCATACCAGCTAAATAACCCATTAAATACCCACCTTGTGCTAGGTGAACATCGTAAACACAAGTATTAGGGGCAGTTTTATAACCTGTTCCCAATGCAAACATAGTTTGTGGGAATAATTCAGCTACTTTAATAATAGGTTCCATGTATTGAAAGCCATGACCAAAAATAAGATCGTAATCTCTTGAAGCAAAATCCATTAAAGCTGGTTCAATATCAGCTACTTCATAGACATCTTCAACATAAGTTACTTCGATTTGGTTTGAATACTCACCTTCAACCTCTTTCATGCTTTCATACATTGCTTGATTGAATGAAACATCATCTTTTTTACCTGGTAATAAAAGAGCAACTTTTAATTTGCTATTTTCATCCTTAGTACTTTTAGAAGATTCTTTTTCTCCTCCGGCAAACAATAATGATGAAGAGATTAACCCAATAGTTAATAATACAACACTTTTTTTCATATTCACTCCTTTCCGAGATTTTCTCGGAGAATATATATTTTTATTCTTCTAAACTAATTAATACATTTTCAGCCGTTGCTGGATGTTTTAAATTAATAGTTTTGTTTTTGTAATCTGTTATTGCATCTCTTATAGCGTTAAAAACTGAAATTCCATACAATAGTGGAGGCTCTCCAACTCCTTTATTGCCTAATACTCCACAGATTTTATCATCAGTTTTTACTAAATCTATTTTTATATCTTTTGCTAAATCATTTATTAGAGGTACTTTATAAGTCGCAAAAGATGTTGCAAGGTTTTCTCCTTTTAATCCAAGAGGGAGCTCTTCCATAGTTGCAAAACCTAATCCTTGTATAAAACCTCCAATAACTTGACCTCTATCAATTTCATAATTTAAAATATTTCCACCTTCATGACGTATGTGAACTTTATCAATTGTGTAAGTTCCACATAAGGTATCAATTGTTACAGTTGCAAGTGCCACTCCATTTGTGAAGTAAGAAAATGGAGTTCCTTTCCCTTTTTGCATATCATAATCTAATCCAGGTGTAGCATAGTGAGCTTGTGCTCCTAATTTAACTCTATTGAAATAGCAAAAACTTATTAATTGCTCAAAACTAACTTTTTCTTTTTCACTTCTAATATCAAAAACTTGATCATCTTCTATTATTATATAATTAGGAGCCTGTGCTAAATTTAATTTTTCTTTGAACAAATCGCTTGCAGCATTTTTTAAGTTTTCTAAAATTTCTAAAGAAGCAATTCTTGCAGCTTCCCCATTTAAATCAGTACCAGTTGAGGCTGCAGTAGATGCAACAGATCCAACTCTATGAGAATTTGTAGATTCACATTTTACTCTATCAAGATTAATACCAAGAGTTTGAGCAACTATTATTTCAATTTTAGTGTATAAACCTTGTCCCATTTCAATACCTCCATGAGTTATTGAAACAGATCCATCACTAAATATATTTACTAATGCATTTCCCTGATTTAAGAAGGTTGCTGTAAAACCAATACCATATTTAACAGGTACTATCCCTATTCCTTTTTTTGAATATTTATGTTTTTTGTTGTATTTTTCTTTATCTTTTAATAAAGCACCATAATTAGCATCAACTAATAAATTATCTAAAATATTAGGAACTCTAACTTCTTCCATAATCATACCATATGGAGCTTTTTGACCATCTTTTAAAAAGTTTATTTTTTGAATTTCAAGGGTCGTTTTATTTGTTTTTCTAGCTATTTGATAGATGATTTCTTCCATTACTAAAGTAGCTTGAGGAGCACCAAATCCTCTAAAAGCTGTGTTTGGAGGAAGATTTGTTCTACAGCTGCAACCTCTTATCCAAGCATTTTCAAGATAATAACTATTACAAATACCTAATACTGCTCTCTCTACAATAGCAACAGTAAAATCTTCAAAAAAGCCACCATTAGCATATAAATCAACATTAAAAGCTTTTATTATGCCATCTTCATTAAAGCCTATTTCATAATAAGTTTTATAAGGGTGTCGTTTTCCTGTTATTTTGATATCATCATTTCTTTCTAATATCATTGCACATGGAATGTTTGTTAGATAAAGTGCTAAAGCTGCCATTGCTGACCAAGTAGTTCCACCTCTTTCTTTACCACCAAAAGCTCCACCAACTCTATAAACATCAACTTCAATTTCGCTCTCTTTTTTTCCTAATATTAATGCACTTACTTGTTGAACGTCACTTACAGCTTGAGTTCCACATTGGATTTTAACATTTTGGTTAAATGTATCATAAGAGGCAAAAGCTCTTTGAGTTTCTAAATAAGCATGTTCTTGTCCACCGGATTCAAAAACATTTTTAATGGTATACTTTGATTCTTTTAGAGCTTTTTCGCTATCTCCACATGAGACAATCATCGGCTCTTGATAAAACATTTTATTTTCAATGGCTTTATCAATATCGATAACATAAGATGTATCTTCTTCTATTTCAACAATTACACTTCTTGCAGCTTTTATTGCAGCCTTTTGGGTTTCTGCAATAACAAAACCAACTGGTTGATAAAGATAATTTACAAATTCATCAGCAATTAGAGGCTCTTCATTTCTATCTACTGCACCTTGTGCATTTTTGCCAGGTATATCAGAGGCTGTTACACCTCTGATATATCCACCAATTTTCATACAAGGAGAAAAATCAATATTAATTATTTTGCCTTTAGGTTTTGAGCTTAGTATAGGATAAGCATAAAAGTAATTTATATAGCTATTAGCTTCACCATTAAAAGGCATTGAGCCTTTTATTAATTCTTTTAAATTGTCTTTTCTTTTATCCATAATTTAAAGCTCCTCATTAATAAACGCAAAATGTTTTATTATATGATTTTTAATCAATTTTGATCTATATAAATTCGATCCTCTAACATCACTCAATGGATTATATTTTTGTGAAATATTCCTTGCTAATATTTCAATATCCGCATTATTATTTATTGTTTTAAGTTCTTCTAAAACTACAGTTTCAGCTATTCCCCCAAACGCAATTTCAAAATCTATTATTTTATTTTTTTCTTTAATATAAGATGCACAAGAATTTACACATGCAATATCAACAGCATTTCTTTTACTTGTTTTTTCCATATGATATTCTTTTTTTAATGATTCTTTTGGTATTATTATTTTTGAAATAACATCGCCATCTTTCAATATAGTTTTTTTATAGCCTTTATAAAAATTTCTTATAGATACTATTTTTTTATCATTTTTGCTAATAATAACAACTTGTGCATTGTAAGCCATTAATAATACAACTCCATCAGCAATAGGAGATGCATTTGCTATATTTCCAGCAAGTGTTGCTAAGTTTCTAACTTGGATTGCTGCAATTTCTTTTAGGCCTTTAGATAATTCAGGTGCTGTTTCTTTTACAATTTTTGAATTTATTATATCACTTAGAGAACATGCAGCTCCTATTTCTAAGGCGTTATTATTTTTATCAATTATTGTCATTTCTTTTACTTTTGAGACATCAATAACTTTTACTAAATCTTCTTTTGTTAGATGAGTTTTTGCAGAAATATCACTGCATCCACAAATAATCATTGCATCATTATTATCAGTTAATGCTTTTTTTAATTCTTGTATATTTGCTGCTAATATGTAATCTCCTTCATTTATTGAAGATTTCATATGTTTAATTTTCTCTTCAATAGCTCTTAGTTTTTTACAAACGATATCATATGATGGATTTTCGTTTAGATAAGATAATATTTGTTTTGCAGCATCTCTAATACCTTCATAACCTGTGCATCTACAAATATTCCCAGTTAGGGCGTTTATAATATCATTATATGATGGTATTTCATGATTTGCTAATAATGCAAAAAGATTCATACTTATTCCAGGAGAACAAAAACCGCATTGAAGTCCATGTTGATCTACCATAGCTTGCTGAATTAGATTTAAGTCATTATTATCTTTTGAAATACCCTCGATTGTAATTAAGCTACATCCTTGAATTTTTCCAACAGGCATTAAACAAGAATTAACAGCTATATATCTAATTTTATTATTAATAGGATAAGCAAGAGCGATTGTGCAAGCTCCACAATCCCCATCACCGCATCCTTCTTTTGTTCCTTTCATCCAAAGAGTATCTCTCAATAAATCTAAAACCCTAGATTCGGGATCTAATTTTTTTTCAATAAATTCTCCATTTAAGAAAAAAGAAATATTAATTTTTTTCATTTTATATGTCCTTTTTTGGTTTTATAAATAATTATCATATACATTTTGTTTTCTTATTTGGCTAAGTTTTATATAATCAGAATCAAAATAGGCCTTTACACTCATAATTGCCTCTTGAGTTAATGTGTAATAAATAGAAGACATTTTAATTAAAGGTTTATCTTGTAAATCTTTTTTATATTTTTCAAAACTTGATGGTATTTCTTTTGATAAAACAGCTGTAATTTCTACAACATCATTTTCAACTACAATGAAGGCTTTATTTTTTAAAAAATCAAAAGTTGAGTTTTTTACATCATCATCCTTTATTTTAATACCCTCTAAATATTTAAAGGGGACGATATCTGTACAAAATATTACAGGTTTATCATTAGCATAAAATACTTTATTAATTCTAAGAACTTTAGAATTATCTTCTAAATCAAGTTTCTTTGTATGAAAATCATCAGCATCAATTATTTTATAATCAATTAATTTAACAGAGGCATCAAAGCCACAAGCTTGAATTGATTTTAAAAATTCTCTAGCAGGTGTAAATCTGAATTTAAGATTTGTAAAATTTTTATTTATAAAAGTCCCTTTACCATGTAAAGAATATAATATTCCATCATTTCTAAGCTCTTTTAATACTTCTCTTAGTGCTATTCTGCTAACACCTAATTCTTTTGCAACTTTTATTTCACTCGGTAATTTGTATTCTCCAATTTTTGACGATTCATTTATATATTTTAGTAATGAATTTTTTAATTCATTTGATAATTTATTTATATCTACTTTTGTAAATTTTAGATTATTGTTCAATTTATTTATCTCCTAAGATAAGAGGTCTTACCTCTTATCTTAACCAAATAATATATTAAGTTGTTTCTTTTTGCAATTGTTTTTATAAATTACCATTAAGTGAAATGATATATAATGAAAAAAAGCTACTATATCATTTAGATACAGTAGCTTTAGATAATTAATAAATTTTAATTTTTATTTTTCACACATCTTTAATATATTATAAACATCTTTAGGATAAAGAGTTTTAAAACCTTTTATTTTATCATTTAGGCAGGCTTTTTTACTCATTATTTCAAATTTAGAATCATCTATATTTAAATCACTTAGGTTATTTGTAAGATGTAAATCTTCAAAGAAGAATTTTTTCATACCATCTATTGCTTTTTTTGCAACTTCCATATCTTCTAGATTTTCATCTATACCTAAAACATTTACGCCAAATTGTTTAAGTTTTTTAGCAGTTTTTTCATTAAGAGAATATTCAAGCCAATTAGGTGTAATAATTGCTAAGCCGAGTCCATGAGTTATATCATAATATGCAGATAATTCATGTTCAATTGGATGGCAAGTCCAATCATGTGTTTTCCCACCTGAAACAAATCCATTAATTGCCCATGATGATGCCCACATTAAATTTGCTCTTGCTTCATAGTTCTCAGGATCATTATATGCAATTGGAGCATATTTAATAACAGTTTTCATCAAACCTTCCATTACGGTATCTAGCATATAAAGTACATCATCTGTATTAAAATAGACTTCCATAATATGATTTAATATATCAGCTGAACCTGATGCTGTTTGAAATTTGTTTACACTATAAGTTAAACTTGGATCTAAAAATGATACTTTAGGTCTCAATGGTGCAAAAGCTAATCCTATTTTATCATTTGTTTCTAAATTAGTTATTACTTCATTAGGATTCATTTCTGTACCAGTTGCAGAAAGTGTTAATACACTTATTATAGGTAGTGCTTTTTTTACATCGACTTTGTTTAACATAATATCCCATGGATCTTTTTCATAAAAAGTTCCAGCAGCTATTACTTTTGTACAATCAATAACAGAGCCTCCTCCCACTGCTAGTAGGACATCAATATCTTCTTTTTTTGTTATTTCAACACCTTTTCTAACTGAAGTTATTCTTGGATTAGGTTTAATATTTGATAATTCAAAAACTTGTGATCCAGCTTTTTCTAATTCTTTTATAACTTGATCATATAAGCCACTTTTTTTTATGCTACCTCCACCATAGGTGAGAAGTACTTTTTTGCCATAACTTTTTACTTCTTTTGAGAGATTATTACTTAATTGATCTTTTCCAAAGTATACTTTAGTTTTGATATCATATACAAAATTATTCATAAAAATTTATTCTCCTTTGATAAAAATATTTATTATATAAATAATAATATGGGTGAAAGTGTATAAAATAAATGCCTAAAATAATCGAATTTGTTGCCTAATCCTATTTAATTGTTTTTATTTAATAAAAAAAATATTGTTTTTATTGTTTTATTCTATATTATTAAGAATAGGAGTATGTATGGAATGTAATAAAGCAATACAATATATAAATTATTTTAATTTAGATGAAGGATTTAATGAGACTAATTTAAAAGGGGTTAGAATATTTAAAAATGATTATTCTCTAAAAAGGCAATTGTTAGATTATAATCCAGGAATTTTAATAGTATTAAATGGTACTAAACATGGATATATTAAAAATGTCCATTTTGAATATAGTAAAAATTATTATTTGGTTTTACCAACTCATTTACAATTTGAGTGTGAAGCTGTTGCTACAAAAGAAAATCCAGTATTTGGCCTTCATATAGAATTAGATATTGAAGTTTTACAAAGCATAATAATGAAAATGGAGAATTTTAATCCTCCTCTTGTTAATGTGAATACTTTTAAAGCTAATCCTATTAAAATTGATGAAAATTTAAAAAATGCATCTATTAGATTATTAGATGCATTAAAAGACAAAAATGATTCAATTATATTGGGTCAATCTATTGTACGAGAAATATTATATTATGTATTGATGGGAGAAAATAAAGGTATTTTATATTCTCTTTGTATAAATGGTTCTGAGTATGAGAGATTAGCAAAATCTTTAAAATTTATTCACACAAATTTCAATTCTCATATTAGTGTCGAAAATCTTGCAAAAGAATGCTATATGAGTCCATCTAATTTTTATAAAACTTTTAGAACTGTTACAGGGGAGACTCCAATACAATATCTAAAGAAAATTAGATTAAAAAAAGCAAAAGATATGTTAATATATAACAACAAAAAAGCATCAGATGTTGCTCAAGAAGTTGGTTATGAAAGCGTTTCTCAGTTTTCAAGAGAATTTAAAAGATTGTATGGTCAATCCCCAGCGTCTTTTAAACCTTATTAAATTATAAATACAAAGTTAAATAATATGAAAATTGTAGATATGCACTGTGATACTATTGTAAAAATGTTTGAAGAAAATAAATCTCTTTATAAGAATAATTTACACATTGATTTAGAGAAGATGAATAAAGGTAAATATCTTTTGTAAAATATGGCTATTTTCTTATATTATAGTAGAGAAAATAATATGTAAAAAAGATGGAGGATTTGAATATTATTGTTGATGTATCTAAGGGATCAAATAAATTAGTTAAAGATTGTTTATCTCTTTGTACAAAGCCATTTGTTGCTTCTCATTCTAATTCTTTTACAATTTCACCTGTTGCTAGGAGTTTAAATGATGAATTAATTTTACAGATGATAGATAAAGAGTGTGTTATAAAAATGAATTTGTTAAGTGAATTTATAAATTATAAAGCAAGTATTTCTAAAAATTGAAGATTTAATTAAGCACATTGATCATATACTTGATTTAGGTGGAGAAAACGCTATTGGTTTTGGATGTGATTTTGATGGAATTGATTCAACTTTAGAAATTGGGGATTTCTCTAATATGAATATGATTATAGCTGCATTAAACAAGAGATATAATAAATCTATTGTTAAAAAAATCGCACATCAAAATGTATTATTATTATATGAAAAAGTTTTAAAGTAAAAGAGATAATATTACTCTTTTACTTATAAAAAACAATTATTCTTTAATAGCTTTAACAGGACAATTTTTTATTGCATTTTGTAGTTTTGCATTATCTATATCCTTATCCTCTATATCTTTTATATGAGCTTTTTTCCCATCTATTTCAAATAGTTCGGGATATTTTGCTTTGCAAATACCACATCCAATACAAGCTCTAATATTTATATTAACTTTGCCATCATAATAAGCTTCATCGACTAATAAATCTTCATCTTTAATAAAAGAATTCATAATGGATGCAAAAACAAAGATTGCAATAAGAGTTAATACCCATCTTATTATCATGAAATGGAATCCTAAAAATTTAACCTCATTGATTAGCATTGGTACTTTTACAACAGCCCAAGTGCTTAATATTATTACAATATTTTTTATTGAAGCACCTTTTTTATGAAGCATTACACAGATAGGAAATGCTGCATAAATTGGACCTGCTGAAACACTTCCTAAGACAAAGGCTAATAAAGATCCTTTTATTTTTGATTCTTTTCCTAAAAACTTCATTATAGTTTCTTTATTAATCCAAGTATCTAAGAGAGCTGTTAAAACAAATATTATTGGCATAATTATTAACATTTCTTTTATATAATATCCACTATTTTTAAGGCTTGTTATTGCAAGGGGTTTATTGAATATTAAAAGTGTAATATAGGCTAAAATAATAATAACTGTGAAGAGATTGTTTTTGATTTTTTTTATCATAAGAGTACTCCCATTAATAGAGAAATTAATATAGCAAATATAAAGCTTAATACATTTCTTGATATTGCAAATTTAAGTCCGAATTCTTTTTTTTCTAAAGGAAATGTTACAATCCCAACCATTGTTAGTGTTGTTAGAAAAGCTACAGCTGCTACTATATTAATTGAAGCATTTACTAATGTTCCAACTAATGGAAATGCAATAAAAGCTGGTATTAAAGTTATTGCTCCAATAAATGCTGAACCAATTGTTGCTACAAATGGATTTTGAGATTCTATAAAACTAGCTATACTTTGTGCCGGAATAAAAGCTAGAACTAATCCAATTAAGAAAATAATGCTAAAAATACTTAGAGCCATAGATTTTCCCATTTTTAAAGCATTTTTTAAAGCATTTTTTGTTTTATCTTTGTCTTTATAAAACGAGTAAATACTAAATGCTATAGTAAGAACCCACATAGAAAGTGTAAAAATATCCATATTTTTCTCCTGTAATGGTTGCTAGTATTTATTACTTTTTAATATAATAAAAGACACGGATGTGACTATTTAAATAAAAAGGCAAAAATGATAAGAGAAAAAATAAAAAAAGTTACTTTTTTTGAAAGTTTTCAAGATATAGATTTATTAATAAATAAAAAGTTCATTAAATATAAAGAATATTATAAATATCATACAATAAGAGAATCACAAGAGGAATGTGAATGGGTAGATATTGTTATAAAGGGTGAGGTAATTGCTTATTCCTTAAATGAAAATGGTAATGCAACTAATATGTTTGAATTTAAAAAAGGTAGTATTATTGGAGCAAATTTGATATTAACTAAAGGTAAATATCCACTAAGTTTTTATGCTAAAGATTGTGTTGAGCTTATAAGTATAAATAAAAATGGAATATTAGAACTATTACATAATTATGATTTTTCTTTAAGTTTTTTCAAAGCATTATCCATAAATTCACAAAATCTAAATAAAAAGGTTTTCATTTTTCATAAAAAAACAATTAGAGAAAATTTATTAAATTATTTTGAAGAACAATCAATAATTCAAAAATCATGTAATATTGTTTTGCCAATTTCAAAAAAAGAGCTTGCTGATTATTTAGGTATTCAAAGACAATCTCTTTTTAGAGAGTTGAAAAAATTAAGTGATGATAAAATAATTAAAATAAATAATAGAAGAATTTCGATACTTTAATAGACAATAACAAGTAGCTAAATTGAAAAATAAGCTACTTGTTATTTATTGTTTTATTTTATTGCTGAATCAACCATACCTTTTATAAAATATTGTTGAAGAGCTAAAAAGACGATAACTACTGGTAAAATTGCTATTAAAGCTGCGGCTGCAGCGGCATTTAAGTTTGATGATTCTTGTGAAAAGAAAGAGGAAATTGCAACAGTAATAGTTTTCATTGATGTTTTTTGCATAATATATAATGAGAATTGATAGTCATTCCAACAATGAATTCCACTTAAAATTATAACTGAAGCTGTCACTGGTTTTAATTGGGGTAATATTATTTGATAGAATGTTCTAGTAGGTCCAGCTCCATCAATTTGAGCAGCTTCATCAAGAGCAGTAGGTATTGCTTTAATGAAATTTGTAAACATAAATATGCTCATAGGTAATTCAAATGTTAATAAAGTTACTACTAACCCCCAATATTGATTTATACCATGATAATCAACTAAAGTTGCATAAAGAGGTACTAAAATGCTTAATGGAGGAACCATCATAATTGCAAGAGAAAAATTTCTAATAAATCTAGTGAATTTTACATTTTTTCTTGCTAATGGATAGGAGGTTATTGCACCAATTAACACTATTAAGAAAATAGAAAAAGCTGTAATAATTATTGAATTTTTTATTGATGTA
This sequence comes from uncultured Spirochaetaceae bacterium, assembly GCA_964589355.1. Classification (GTDB taxonomy): domain Bacteria; phylum Spirochaetota; class Spirochaetia; order Sphaerochaetales; family Sphaerochaetaceae; genus Pleomorphochaeta. The sequence goes on along the minus strand of CAZPTG010000005.1, from coordinate 11,953 downwards.
AATATATGACCTTTTTCAATGGCATATAAAAAATTGTGTAAAGTTGCACTTGATGGGAATTTCCAATACGAACTTAAATCACTTTGCGGTTTAAATGAAATGCCTACTAATACATAAATTGGAATTAAATATATAATCGAAATAAGTATTACTAATGGATATCTCCATATATTATTCTTTTTTATCATTTCATATTCTCCTGGTATCTATTTAATCCATTAGTTGTAATAAAACTTAGAATCATTATTAATATAAAAGCTACTAATCCTATAGCTGATGCAAAACCAGCGTTTTCACTACCAAAATATGTTCTATTTACTAATGTTGAAAGAGAGTGTGAATCATAGCCTGGACCACCTTTAGTTAAAGCCATGATTACATCAAATAACTTAAGACCTCCAATCAAATTTATAACTACTGCTGAATTAATAGCAGGTGCTAATAAAGGGAATGTTATATTTTTAAATAATCCCCATCTATGTACACCGTCTAAGCTTGCAGCTTCATAATACATTGAAGGAATTCCTTGTAAGCCAGCTAAATAGATAACCATTGATATACCAACAAACTGCCAAGAGTTAATTAGAGTCATAATTACAACGCCACGTTTACCATTTGCAAGCCAATCAATACTTTCTTTTGCTGTAGAGAAAGCTAATTGATTAATTGCTCCATCAAGTGTAAAGAAGAAATACATTATATAACCCATTAGTAATGGTGCAATCATAACTGGTAAATAAATAACAGTTCTTGCGCTGTCTCTGCCTCTAAATTTTTTGTTTAATAGTATCGCAAAAGCTAATCCAAAAATATTTTGCAATAATGTAGAACCAATACCGTATATTAGAGTATTTATTAATGCTCTTCTAACATTTTGATCTGTAAATAATCTTATGAAATTTGAAAGACCAACAATTCTATAAGATTTTGAGTAACCATTCCAGTTTGTAAAAGATAAAAATATACCTCTTGAAAAAGGAATAATAACAAACATTATAAACAAAATTACAGCAGGGATTGTAAAAGAATACATTGTTATGGTTTGTTTATCTCTATATGATAATTGTTTCAATTTTTCCCCCTTTAAGGAGTAATATGCCCATTATTGGGCATATTACTATTTATTATCTTAATATTTGTCGTAGAAGTTTTGAGCCATTGTTTTAGCTGCGTTTTCTACAGCATTAGGTTTTTTAGCTAAGATATCTGCCCCTGTTGCACACATAACATCCCAAATTCCACTTGGTAAATATTCTCTATCAAAATATGGGAAAGTTTTTGTATCAGCATATTTATCGTAATATGGTTTAAGTTCACCTAAATCAGGAGATACTATTGTTAATCCAGCTGGAGATCCACTAGCTTCAGCAATTCTTTTAATATTTTCAGCTTTTGCTAAGAAATTTAAAAACTCAATTGCAACATCTTTATTTTTTGATTCATTAAATACACCAATTGCTGTTCTTTCTCCTGAGATTAAAGTAGGCTCATCACTACTTAACCTTGAAGGTATTGGCATCATACCTAAATTAACATCAGGATTATAACTCTTTACAGCATTAAATGCATAGTTACCATAGAATCCGAAAGCAGCTTCGTTTGCAGCAAGTGCTTTTAAGTCTGAAATGTAATCCGCTGTTAATGCATCTCTATTGAAATATTCTTTATCAACCATATCTGCCATTAATTGTGCTAGTTCAACCCAAAGTTGTTCATCAAAAGTTCCACTTTTTAATGCAGCTCTTTGGTTATTATTTTCATCACTAATGTAGAAAGAAGGGGCTGCCCAGTCAAAGAATTGACCAATTGGCCAATTATCTTTACCACCCATATGAATAGGAGTTATACCAATGTTTTTAATTTTTTGACAAGCTAAATCAAAATCATCCCAAGTCTTTATATCATCAACATTTACATTTGCTTTTTCTAATACATCTACATTATAAATAATACCAGCAATATCTACATCCATTGGTAGTACAAAAGTTTCACCATCATCATTTGTGATAACTTCTTTGATTTGTGGATTGATATCTTTATACCAAGGAGTGTCATTAATTGGTTCTAAATATTCACTATATCGTAATACTGACCAACCATGAGTTGTAAATAAATCAGGTAGTTCATTAGCACTCATTTTTGTTTTCATTAATTCTTCATAAGAACTACCTGGTGCTGAGAATTCAACAATGTTACCACTTAAAGCTTCATATTCATTTGTAATTTCTTGAAGAAGGTCTGCATGGATATCTGTCATATTTGTCATAAATGTTAATTCAACAGGACCGTCTGCTTTTTTGTTTTCACTTTCTCCGCCTGCAACTAATGGTGCAACTGTGAATAAAGTTGCTAATAATATAGTTAAGAATTTTTTCATTAAAATAACCTCCGTGTTTTGTTATTTATTTTTTTATATTCAAATCATATAATGTATCTCAGATTTGCAAATAGATAAAATTCAACAAAATATGTACAGAATTCAACAATATTATGCTATATTTATTCATATAAGGCTATGAGAAAAAGAAAAGACTCAATTAAATTAACACTATACATAAAGTTTATAATTAGTATAATTATTCCAACTATAATTATATCAGTTGGTTATTTTTATTATTTTAATTCAGAATTTAAAGAAAGAAATGATAGAGAATCTAACAATATATTAATAACAACTGAAATGAAAGTAGAACAAGTTTTGTTAAATTTAAAAGAAGCTTGCGATGCTCCATATATTTCTTCAGAAGCTTTTAAAGCTCTGCCTTTATTTTTGAATCCCGCCTTAGAAATTGATTTGCTTAGATTAAATGAAATTGAGCGAAATTATGAAGAAATTTTATATAAAATAATGTTTCAATCGAGTTTATCAATAGAATCTCTTACCTATTATCCTTATAAAGGAGATTCTAGTTTTGTTGTTGCAAGAGCCTCTGAAGGAATTAGAAAAATAGAATATAGTTTTGAGAATGAACAATGGTATTCAAATGTAAATGATAATAAAGTAACAGTAGTAACTTATTCACTAACGTATCCTTCTTATTATGAAAATTATAAAAAATCTTTTCCAACTATTTCCTTAGCAACCAATGTTCGAAATTCTAATACTAATAAAGATATAGGTATGATGATTGCAACCATTAGAGCTAGTAAAATTAATAATTCAATAAAATCAACTTTAATAGATAAAAAGGATAATTTACTTCTTATGTTTGATGATTATTTAATAAGTTCTAATCATGATATAAATGAAGAACAACTTAATCTTTTAATAGAGAGTAATTATCAAAGTATTAAAGGCTATAATATTTATTCAACAGATATTGAAAATACTAATCTAAGAATTGTTTATTTATCTAATACAGTTAAAGATTATAAAGCATTAATCTATTTTTTAATAATTTGTTTATTTTTCTTATTTGTTGAATTGTTAGTTGGCTTTATTGTCTATAGAGCAAGTTCAAAGGATATGGTAGATGATATAAATAATATCTTATCTACTATGCAAGAAATAGCAAAAGGAGATTTAGATGTAAACGCTCCTAATTCTTCATTTGAATATCTTCAAGATTTTTCTAATGCATTGAATTCAATGACTAAACAATTAAAGAAAACTATTGATGATAGGTATGTAGCAGTTATTAATAGGCAAAAAGCAGAATACATTGCCTTGCAATCTCAAATTAATCCACATTTTTTATATAATACTTTAAATGGTTTTATAGGTCTTAATAGGAAAGGGGAACAAAAAAAGCTTGAAAAATCTATAATTTCTTTAACAAAATTATTTAGATATACATGTACAAATAATGATTTAGTGCCTCTCTCTTTGGAGATAAACTTTGTAAAAGATTATTTGAAATTACAAAAAATAAAATATGAAGAAAGATTAAATATCGTATATAATATTGAAGATAAAACAAAGAATATTATTATTCCAAAATTAATATTACAACCGCTTGTTGAAAACGCTATTGTTCATGGACTTGAACCCATTTCCGATCAAGTTACAATTACTATAAAAACTGCAATTTCAGAAACAAAAAATGGGAATTCATTATTTATTAGTATAAAAGATAATGGTGTTGGTTGTAGTAGTGATGAATTATTAACAAGCAATAGTGTTGCATTAAATAACATAGAGGATAGAATTAAATTATTTAAAGTTGAAAGTATAATTAATTATAAATGTAAAATAAATGAAGGTGTGGAGATAATGTTAATTATACCAATAAGTGAGGAATTATAATGATAATAGTAATTGCTGATGATAATTCTAATATTAGATTTGCATTAAAAAGTATGTTGCTCGATATATTAGCTGAGGAAGAAACCCTTTTTTTTGAAGCCAAAGATGGTAATGAATTAATAGATCTCTTTTCTGACAATGTTTTTGATTTAGCCTTTGTTGATATAAAAATGCCAAATTTGGATGGTTTAAGTGCAATTGAAATTATAAAAAAACAAAATGAAAGTACAAGTTTTGTTATTCTATCAGGTTTTAGTGATTTTAAGTATGCAAAAAAAGGTATTTCATTAGGTGTTAGTGATTATTTATTAAAACCAGTTGATGAAGATGATTTGAAAGAGCTAATTAAGAAAATATATCAAGAAAAAAAGAAGATTTCTTTTTTGGAAAATAGTACTTTTCAATCTCAAGTTTTTAATATTTATTCATATATGCCATTACTTGGAGATGGTTATAATTTTAATGAACCTAAAATAGAAAAAACTTATGATTATTTATTAGTTGATTTTATCTTTTACTACCCAAAAAATTTTAATAAAAGAAAGGTTGAGTTTAGATATACAAAACTAATTAATATGCCAAAAAGGCTTAGAAATCTTTTATCAGAAAATATAATAATGTGTCATTTAGGAACTTCAATAAATTTTGTTCAATGTATTATAAAATGTGCTAAGGAAAATATTGAAAATATATTAGATATTATAGAAAATAATGCTTTATTTATTGAGGAGTATCCTAATATTATAATTAAATCTTTATATATAAAAAATCACTCTTTATTAACAATTCTTAAAGAAAATACTCAATTAGAAACAAAGTTATTTTTAGCCTTAGATAATAAGCCATATTCTTTAAACAAAGTTGTTGAAAGAAATAAAAATGAAATTAGTTATCTTAAATTTTTGCAAAATTTATTTGAGCATTCACAAGATAATAATGGTTTAGAATATATTGCTTTACTTGATAAATTTGAAAAGCAGTTTAAATCAATTCCAAAAGGAATAAATTTAGAAAATATTATTAATTCTATTGGAGATGAGTTAAATTTGTATACTTCAATAAAAGACCAAAAAACTTTGATTAATAAACTTCGAGAAAATAAAATTTTAAATTCTGAAAATACTAACTATTTGATTAAACAAATGAAAGATTATGTTGAAAAAAATTATATGAATAATTTTGGTATTAATGAAGTTGCTCAATATTTAAATTTTTCACCAAATTATTTGAGCACACAGTTTCATAAAATTACAAATATATATTTTGTAAATTATTTAAATAATTATAGACTTAATAAAGCTAAACATTTATTACTAGCAAATTCGTCTGCTTCAATTAATGATATTGCAATGCTAGTGGGATATTCAAATGCTAGATATTTTAGTACTTTATATAAACAAGCTTTTGGTATCTTACCCACAGCTTATAGAAAAAAACACTTAAATAAATAAGAGAAAATTATGAGAAAAAAAGAAAGAGAAGTAACAGATTTAAACGAAATTAGAGATATATTAGAAAATAATGATATTTGTAGAGTAGCTTTTAAAGATAATGATGGAATTTATATTGTTCCTTTATCTTATGGATATTCTTTAGATAATGATAATTTAGTTTTATATTTTCATGGAGCAAAAGAAGGTAGGAAAACTTTTGCTTTTGAAAATGAATTAGAGATTGGATTTGAAATTGATGAAAAAAATCAACTAAAAGGAAAAGATGATATAGGTTGCTCTTATACATATTTTTATAGAAGTATTATTGGGACAGGGAAGGCTTCAATTGTTAAAGATTTTGAAGATAAAAAAAATGCTCTAGATATTATTATGAGAAATGTAACTAAAAAAGATAATTTTAGATATAATAAAGCTGCAATTGATAATGTATTGGTGATGAAACTTGAATCAATTTCATATAAGGCAAAAAAACATTGAGGCTATAAATGCATAAAGTAAGAGCAAAATCTATTCTATCAAATGATAATAATATGAATATTTATAGAGGATGTTCTCATGGTTGCATATATTGTGATTCAAGAAGCCTTTGCTATAATATGCAACATAGCTTTGAAGATATTGAAGTAAAAGAAAATGCACTAGATTTATTAGAAGATACACTTAAGAAAAAACGTAAAAAAGTTATGATTTTTACAGGTTCTATGAGCGATCCCTATATACCTCAAGAAAAAGAATTACAATTGACAAGGGGAGCCCTAGAAATTGTATATAAATATGGATTTGGCATAACTTTATTAACTAAATCAGATTTGATTCTTAGAGATTTGGATTTAATAAAAAAAATAAATAGAAAATCTAAATGTGTTGTGCAAATGACGCTAACTTGTGCAGATGACTATTTATCTAGAATTATTGAACCCAATGTTTGTACAACAACAACAAGAGCTAAAGTCTTAAAAATTTTTAGTGACAATGGTATCTCTTGTGTAGCTTGGATTAATCCAATACTTCCCTTCATTTTAGATAATGAAGAAAATATTAATAAACTAATTGATATGTTGGTTTATGCAAAAGTGAAAGGTGTTGTTGTTTTTGGTTTTGGTATGACTCTTAGATCTGGTAATAGAGAATATTATTATTATAATCTAGATAAATATTTTCCATCTTTAAAACAAATTTATATAAATCAATATAGTAATTCTTATTCTATTGTTAGTCCCAAATCAAAGCAATTACTTAAAATTTTTAATAAAAGATGTAAAGAAAATAATATAATGAATGATATAGATCAAGTTTTTTCATATTTAAAAAAATTTGAGAAAAAAGAATATGTTCAATTATCTCTCTTTTAATTAAATTTATAATTTATTAATATATTTTCAATGACTAACTTTTGAGGTGAAAATATGAAATGTGTAATTCAACGAGTTAAAGATGCATCTGTAAGTGTTGATGAAAAAATAGTTGGAAAAATTGATCACGGTCTTTTAGTATATTTTGGTGTGGCAAAAGGCGATAAGGATGAATATGTTGATTATGTTGTAAATAAAATATCTAAATTAAGAATGTTTAGAGATGAAAATGATAAAATGAATTTAAGTGCTTTTGATGTGAATGCTAAAATCTTAGTAGTAAGTCAATTTACTCTTTATGCTAATTTGAGAAAAGGGAACCGACCCTCATATGATAACGCTGAGGTTCCACAAAGAGCCAATGAATTATATGAAAAAGCTGTTCAAAAGTTTAAAGAATTAGGTTTTGTAACAGAAACAGGAGTTTTTGGAGCTCATATGGATGTTAGATATTTAAATGATGGTCCTGTTACTATGATTTTGGAGAAAATAGATTAAATGACTTATGTTGCTTTAGATTTTGAGACAGCAAATGCTAATAAAGGAGGTATTGCCTCTATTGGAATGGCTAAATTTAATGAAGATGGAGAAGTAGTTGATACTTATTATTCTTTAGTTTGTCCGAGTGTAAAATATTTTAATCCCTCAATGACAAGAATTCATAAATTAGATTCAAAAGAATGTTTATTAGCTCCAAGCTTTGATAAAATTTATAATCAAGTAAAACAATTTATGGGTGATGATATTATAGTGGCTCATAATGTAAGATTTGATTATTCAGTATTAAAAGGAACTTTAGAAGTTTATGATTTAAATTACATTTCTAATGTTTTTTATTGTACATTAGAAATTAGTAGAAGAAAATGGCCAAATATGAAAAGTCATAAATTAACATATCTTAGTCAAGAATTTAATTTAAATTATAGGGCTCACCATGCTCTTGATGATGCAATAAATTGTGGTAAAATTCTTAAATTAGCTTGTGAAAATAAAACTTTTGAAAGACAAGAGATAATTAATTATTTTGATTATGAGTTAAAAGTTAAATCAAAAAAAATGGTTGATGATGAGTATTTATTTTAATAAAGGAATTCAAACATCACAGAGTTTTTTTGTTGGAGCTTTATTAGCTTTAGTTGGAGGTTATTTAGATACATATACTTTTTTTGGACGAGGAGAAGTGTTCGCAAATGCTCAAACAGGCAATATGGTATTAATAGCGATAAATATTGCAGAAAAAAACTATGTGAATATTGTAAAGTATATTATTCCAATATTTTGTTTTATTTGTGGTGTTCTAATAGCAGAATTATTTAAAAATAATTCTAAATTAAATAAATTGCATTGGAGACAAAATGTTTTATTAATTGAAATATTTGTAATATTTATTGTTTTTTTCATAAAAGATAGTGAGATTTTAAATATTGTTGCAAATAGTTTAGTTTCTTTTGTTTGTGCTTTGCAAGTAGAGAGTTTTAGGAAAATGCACTCATCTACTTTTGCAACTACAATGTGTACAGGTAATTTAAGAAGTGCAAGTGAAAACTTTTTTTTATATTTAAAAACTGATGATAATGATAATAAGAATAAAGCAATTAGATCTTTTTCAATAATTTTAGTTTTTATTTTTGGAGCTGTTTTAGGAACTTTTTTTACATTAATATTTCATACATATTCAATAATTATAGTTAATGTAATATTGATAATAGTTTTTTTATTTATGTTTAAAGAAAAGTTGTAAACTGATATGAAATAGCTTGAAAAAATAAAGCTTTAGTGATAATTTTATTTCATAATTTATTGGGGCTGTAGCTCACCTGGTAGAGCGCTTGAATGGCATTCAAGAGGTAGTCGGTTCGAGTCCGATCAGCTCCAATTTGTTTTATATAATCTATGCTCTAAACAATTATTGTGTTACTATAATTATTATAGGAGCTTTGAAATGGATCAAAAATATTTAAATTCAACAAAAAATCTTATCGATTTTATTTCTAAAAGTCCAACATGCTATCAAGCTGTAAATGTTGTAGAAAAAACTCTCATTGAAAATGGGTTTATTGAGTTAAAAGAAGATGAAAGATATATTATTAAAAAAAACAAATCATATTTTGTAAAAAGAAATAATTCATCTCTAATTGCATTTAAAATACCAGAGAATTATAAAGGGTTTTCAATCATATCCTCACATACTGACTCTCCTTGTTTTAAATTAAAAAGTAATCCTGAAGTAGTTAAAGCAAATAAATATACTCTTTTAAATACAGAAGGATATGGAGGTATGTTGTTATCTCCTTGGTTTGATAGACCTTTATCTATAGCAGGGCGGGTTTTTATAAAAAAGGAAAACCAAGTTGTTGAAAAACTAGTAAAAATTGATAGAGATTTATTAACAATTGTAAATTTAGCGATTCATCAAAATCGTGATGCTAATAAAGGTATGCAATATAAAAAGCAAGTCGATATGCTTCCTATTTTAGCTCTTGGTGATAAAAAGAAAGCTATTAACAATTTAATTGCTAAAGAGTTAGAAGTTGATGAAAAAGATATTTTATCTAGTGATTTATTTGTTTATAATAGAATGAGTGCTAATATTTGGGGCTTAGATAATGAGTTTTTTTCCTCTCCAAGAATTGATGATCTTCAAGGTGTTTTTACTTCTATGAATTCTTTAATTGAAGTAGAAGCTTCTTCTTATATTAATATGGCACTATTTTTAGATAATGAGGAAGTTGGCAGTGGAACAAAGCAAGGGGCTTTAAGTGATTTTTTCAAAATAACAATCGATAGAATTGCAAATGCATTGGATTGGGATGTTGAAGAAAAATCAATTTATCAAGCAAATAGTTTTATGCTTTCTTGTGATAATGGTCATGCTATTCATCCTAATTATATTGAAAAAAGTGATATTATCAACAAACCTATAATAAATGGCGGGGTGTTAATTAAGCACTCTGCTAATCAAAAATATACAACGGATGCATCATCTTTTGCTGTTTTTAAAATGATATTAGAAAAAAATAATATAAAGTATCAAGAATTTTTTAATAATTCTGATGTAGTTGGAGGCTCTACATTAGGCAACTTAATTAGTCATTCATATTCAATTAAAACAATTGATATTGGAGCGGCTCAACTAGCTATGCACTCACCTTATGAAACAGCAGGAGTAGAAGATACTTATAATCTAATACAAGCTATGAAAGCATTTTATCTTAGATAATATATTAAGAAATTATATAACTGTATTAATTTATCAATGTTGATAATAGTACAGTTATATTTTTGTATGTTTATATAAATAATTTTTTAAATAGCTTTGGGAAAATAGCTGTTAACCAAAGTCCTATTAAAATATATCTAATTAATGCTCCAATATAATAAATATTCTCACTAAATACTAATTTTAGTAATGTTTGAATTATTAGCATTCCAACTATCAAGGTAATTATTCTTAAAATTTTTTGTTTTATTGTTCCCTTAATATTAAATTTAATTTTTTTTATTTCATAACAAATCCCTATAAAACCGCCAGCGCCGAAAGCTAGAATCTTCATTAAAGGAGCAAAGGCAACAATATCAACTAAATTTAAATGGAGTAAAATAGATTGAAGTATTGAGAATATAGAACAAATTATAGAAAAATAAAGACTTATTTTGAATTTTAAATTTTCATCTTTTGCAGATCTTTCTAAAATAGGATAGAAAATCATTGATAAAACAATACCGAGAATTAAACCTGTTGTAACATCAATTAGCCAATGAACCCCTAGATACAATCTACTAATTCCAACTAAAAGTATTGAAATAGCACATAAAATAGAGATTTTTCTTTTTCTGATTGCAAAGGATAAGGAACTATACATAGCTGCAGCTCCCGTAGTATGTCCTGATGGGAAAGAATAACCTGTAGCAGTTGTTAATCTTTTTCCATTTATTTCATTTATAAGTGTATATGGCCTAGGAGCTTTAAATATTGCTTTAAGTGCTCCTGTTGAAAATAAACTTATAATTAAAGATCCACATATAGCAAAACCTTTATTTTTATCAATTGTATACATTACTATTGATAATAATAAAATTAAGATTGTTTGCTCTCCTAAAATGGAAGAAACATTTGCTATAAAATCAAAAACAGGGTTACTTATATTTTGAAAAAACAATAGAATTTCTTTTTGCATTATATGCTCCTTTTGCTAAATACTAGTATAGTATATTAGATGTTCGAATTCTATTGTTTTATAAAAAAAATAAGACATTATATAATGCCTTATTTTATATTATTCATTTAACGATTTCATATGGCCAATCAATAATACCTCCAAAATCATAGATATTATAATAACCTTCTTCTACAAGTACCCTAGCTCCTTGAGAACTTCTGTTTCCAGATCTACAATAAAGATATAGTTTTTCACTTTTATCTGGGTATTTATTTAAAATTTCTCTTTTAAGAATATTTAAAGGTATGTTTATTGCGTTTTCTATATGTCCTGATGCAAATTCTTCTTCAGTTCTAACATCAATAATTGTTATATCTTTTTGTGTGTCAAAAATATTTTTAGCATCTTCTGCTGTAACTTTATTATATTGAGCTACTAAATTATCTTCTACAATATCTATATTTTCTTTGTTCCCTGAAGCAAAAACTGCTAAGACACTAAATAGAAGAACGATTGATAAAATTAAAAAGTTTTTTTTATTTTTCATATTATTTTTCCTCTCTTAATATTCAAACTATAATATATTATACAATATATATAAGTGATTATGTTACATAGATTTATAAAAAAATGATAAACTATAGTTAATAAATATTAACTTATATATACAATATTATATTGATTGAGTAAAATATATACGATTATTCAATATTAATAGGAATTTATTAGAAATATGTGTAA